>CALNBU010000315.1 GCA_937875615.1 uncultured Archangium sp. | reverse complement strand
AAGCGGAGCGGACCGCGCTGCTCGACGAGGGCCGCCGCGTCGCCCGGGCGCTGCGCGAGGCGGGCTACTTCGGCCCCTTCAACCTCGACGCCTTCCGCTGGCGGAGCGCTGACGGCGCGCTGCACTTCCAGCCCCGCAGCGAGCTCAACGCGCGCTTCTCCATGGGCTGGGCGGTGGGCATGCGCGGACAGCTCGCGGCGCTGTGGGCCGAGACCTGACCTTCAGTCGCGGCGGCGCAGCGCCACCACCACGCTCGCCGCCTGAATCAGGCCGGCGATGATGAACACCGCCACGTAGGACTCCCGGCGCTCCCAGCCGGCGGACAGCAGCGCGCCGGAGACGCCGCCGGCCAGCACCGAGCCCAGGAACATCCCCAGGGTGCCGCCGGCGTTCATCACCGCCATCGCCGAGGCCCGCGCGGTGTCGGGCACCGCCGCCGCCGCCAGCGCGAGGCTCGGGCCGTACACCGCCGCCGAGCCCAGGCCGGCGATGAACATCAGCGCCACCACCCCGCCGGTGGGGACGAAGCCCAGCAGCAGGTAGGTGCTGGCGTAGGCCCCGGCGCCGAAGGCCACCAGCCGCCAGCGGGGCACCCGCTCGCCGAGCTTCGACATGGGGTGCGTGGCCAGCGCGAACACCACCAACAGCGCGGAGAACCAGCGGTTGACCATCGCGTCTTCGACCTGCAACACCTCGCGGCCGTAGATCTGCAACGGCACGATGAGCGCGCCCACCGCGAAGCGCTCGATGGCCACCACCAGCACCGGCGCGCGCAGGGCCGGGGCGCCGGTGAGCAGCGCCCCGAAGGTCATCCGGGAGGGCGACTGATCGGTGGTGACCGGCAGCACGAAGAGCGCGAGCACGCCCACCAGCACGCCGCTGAAGCCGCCCACCAGCAGCGGCAGCTCCGCCGAGTGCCGTGACAGCACGCCGCCCAGCGGGATCCCCGCGGCGATGGAGGCGATGACCGCCGCGCCCACCACGCCCATGGTCGCCGGGGAGTTGCCGGCCCGCCGGATGGTGCCCATGAGGATGGACACCGCCGCGATGTAGAAGGCGCCCTGCAGGAAGCGCGACACCAGCAGCACCTCCACGCCGGGCTTGAGCGTCACCACCAACAGGCTGGCCCCGGACAGCACCGAAGACACCGCCGCCACCACCCGCCTCCGCCCCAGGCGCTCGGCCCGCACCGCCAGCACCGGCCCGAGGGCCACCGCGCCCAGGAGGT
>CALNBU010000314.1 GCA_937875615.1 uncultured Archangium sp. | reverse complement strand
GGCCACCGCTTCGCCTTCGGGTTTCGGCTTCGGGGGGCGGCCGCGCTTGCGGGGGCCTTCGGCGAGCGCCGTGGCGGCGGGCGCGGTGACCTCGAGGTCCGACAGCAGCGAGCGCTTGCCTTTGGCCGCGGCGGGCGCGGGTTTCTTCTTGGGCGCGGGCGCTTCCTCGTCGCCGTCCTCCGCGCCCTCGTCCGACTTCTCTTCCTTCTCTTCGTCGCTCTCTTCGCCGCCGTCGATGCCGAGCAGGTCGCCGTCGAGGCCCAGCTCGTCGTCCTCGCCGACCAGCCCCTTGAACTCCTCGACGCTGCGCTTGGGGCGCTCCTTGCCGGGCGGGAAGAGCAGGATGTCGAAGGTGTCTTCGGCGTCGGCGCCGCTGACGCCCATGGCCGCCGACAGTTCCTCCACGAAGAGGTGCCGGGCGTCGTTGTACTGCGAGCGCTCCTTGGGCGGCAGCGGGCGGAGCTCGGAGAGCACCTGCAGGCCCTTCACCACCTCGGCGAGGCCGATGAGCCCGCCCTCGGAGAGCCGCGCGGTGTTGTCGCGCGCGCGCTTCTTCCAGTCGAGCGAGGCCTTCTCGGAGTCGCTCTTGAGGTAGTCGATGACCTGCTTGATGTCGGCGGCCGAAGACACCCGGCGCACGCCGTTCTTTTCCAGCTTCTCGCGCGGGACCTTCACCTTCGCGCCGGTCTCGTTGATGACCAGGCTGACGAAGGTGAGCTTCTGGCCGGCGATTTCCTCGGTCTTGATCTCCGTGACCGTGCACAGGCCCTGGTTTGGGTAGACCAGCCTGTCGCCGACGGAGAGCGACGTGGTGTCAGACATGGCGGGGGTTTCCACCATGCCGATGGCGCGAAGTCACTTCTTCTGTGCGTTGAGCTGCACCAACAGCTCGTGGAGGCGGGTGTCGATGACCGACTCCAGCTGCGCTTCCGTCACCGGCGCCTCGGCGCCCGTGGCCGCCGCCACCGCCTGGGCCGCCACCACGAACAGCATCACCGCGAACAGGACCTTCTTCATGACTCACTCCGGGGCATGTAGGTTGAAAGTTCACACGAAGGTACGCCGATGCCCGGGTTGATCAATTTTTCGGCTACAGGTGGCTACGGAGCTGTGACCGTGCGCCCGTGGGAGAGCATCACCATCGAAGACGACGGCGAGCCGCTGGTGCCGCTCGACGCCGGCGCGGTGAGCCTCGAGGCGCCGCCGCCGTACCTCGCGCTGGGCGCCCCCTACGGCGCCTTCGGCCCCTGGTTTCTCCGCGCCTCGGTGTACGCGCGGCTGCTCGACGCGCAGCGCAGGCTGGGCGAGGTGTTGCCCGGCTGGCGGCTGCACCTGCTCGACGCCTGGCGTCCGCTGGCGGTGCAGGCCTTCATGGTGGCGCACACCGAGGCGCAGCTGCGCCGGGAGTCGCCGGAGCTCTCGGAGCAGGCGCTCCGGGAGCGGGTGTTGACCTACTGGGCGCCACCGAGCGACGACGCCGCGCGACCTCCGCCGCACAGCACCGGCGCCGCCGTCGACGTGACGTTGCGCGACGCGCAGGGCGAGGTGGCCGACATGGGCTCGCCCTTCGATGAGCCCACCGAGCGCTCGTGGCCCGGACACTTCGAGTCGTCGCGCCCCGAGGTGCACCGCCGTCGCATGGCGCTGGCGGAGGTGATGCGCGAGGCCGGCTTCGTGGGCCACCGGCAGGAGTGGTGGCACTTCTCGCACGGAGACCGGGCGTGGGCGCGCGAGCTGGGGCTCCCGGTGGCGCGTTACGGGCGCACCGCGCCGTGAGCCTCAGCGCTCCCGGCGCTTCTTCTTCACCGGCTTCAGGACGCGCAGCTCGAAGGCGATGCGCCCGGACTCGGCGTCTGGCGCGTCGTCCAGCACGGTGACGAAGAAGGTGCTGGCGTCGGCAATGCGGGTGACCTCGTTGAGCGGCGCCAGCAGCAGGCCGTTCGGGGTGCCGACCAGCACCCGGGAGATGGGCGCGCCGCCCTCGCGGGCGACGGCGGTGGGTGTCCCCTGACGCGGCGTCAGCTCGTAGGTCAACGCCGGGTCGAGGCCCTTCACCGTCACCCGGGTGGAGTCGGCGAGGCGCAGCCGGGCCGGGACGCTCTTGTGCACGGCCTTCCGTGCGCCCTCGGTGTGGATGCTCAACGCGCGGGGCTTCGTCTCGTCCCGGCGGGAGGCGCCCAGCGCCTGGGCGGGCACGTGGAAGGCGTACAGTCGGTTGGCGCTCTTGATGATCAACGGCTGGGCGTCGAAGACGCCGGGCGTCGCGCCGCCCTCGCTCACCACGTAGAAGCCCCAGCCCAGCGGCGGCGGCTTGCCGGCCAGGGTCACCCGGTGGGTCCTGGAGGGGTCGAGCTGCACCGTCAGCGCGCCGGCCTGGGTCAACACCAGCCGGTGGCGGCTGGCGTCGAGCTCGAACCCGGTCACCGGCCAGGTGACGACGTCGGGCGCAGGAGGTGGCGGGGCAGGTGGCTCGGGTTCCGGCTCCGGCTCGGGCTCCGGTGGCGGCGCGGGGGGAGGCACGCGGCTCAGCGTCGCGGGGACGTGCAGGTGCTGCCCCGCCTTGAGGGGCACGTCCTGCTGCCAGGGCTCGTAGCCGGGGAGCGAGAGCTCGACGCGCACGGTGCGGTCTCCGCTGAGTCGACTGAGCGTGACCGGGGTCTTCAGGCGCTGTCCGTCGACGCGCACCTCGGCCCCCGCGGGCTCGCTGGTGATCTCCAGCGACGACTCCTGCAGCCGCTGCCACAGCGCCACGCCTCCGAAGCCCACCGCGGCGGCCGACACCAACAGCAGGAGCGCGCGCAGCCAGGGGAAGGCCGGCGCGCCGGGCGAGGCGTCGCTGCGCTCGTGGCCGAAGCCCGCGCGCGCCGCCTCCTCGAAGTTCAGCATCTCCGTGGCCGGCTCCTCGTCGGCGTTGTCCGGGGGCGGCGGGGGCAGCGGCTCCTTCCACGCCTCGACCTGCTGCATGAACTCGCGCGGCAGCAGCACCGGGCGCCCCTCGCGCACCAGCTCGCTCTCGAAGAGCAGCTGCAGGAAGAGCGAGAGCTGCTGCTGCGTGAAGTCGGGGAAGTTGGTGGCGAGGAACCGGTTCAGGTCGACCTGGAACGCCTCCGCCGAGGCGTAGCGCTGGCTTTGCTCGGTGGCCATCGCCTTGAGCACGATGCGCTCCAGCTCCGGAGGGATGCGCGGGTTGAGCTGGCGGGGCCGCAGGAACTGTCCGCGGACGATCTTCGCCAGCACGTCCATCAGGCGCCCCTGGAACGGCAGCTGGCCGGTGAGCAGCTCGTAGAGCACGATGCCCGAGGCGAAGACGTCGGTGCGCGCGTCCAGCTCCTTCGCGCGGGCCTGTTCGGGCGAGAAGTACGTGTACTTGCCCTTCACCGCGTTGGCGGCGGTCTCTCCGCTGCTCAGGTGCCGGGCGCGCGCGATGCCGAAGTCGACCAGCTTCGCCTGGCCTTCGAACCCCAGGAGCACGTTCTGCGGGCTGACGTCGCGGTGCACGATGTGCAGCGGCCGCCCGCGCTCGTCGAGGCGGGTGTGCGCGTAGTGGAGCCCCTTGAGCATCTCGGCGGTGACGAAGGCGGCGAACTGCGGCGGGAGCACGGGTATCCCCAGCTCGCGCGCGCGGCGGGCCACGGCGTTGAGCGGGTGCCCGTCGACCAGCTCCATGGCGAGGAAGTAGTCGCCGTCGATGGCGCCGAAGTCGAAGACCTGCGCAATGTTGCCGTGCGAGAGGCCCATCACGATGCGGGCCTCGTTGGTGAACATGGCGATGAAGTTCTTGTTCTCCGCGTAGTGCGGGAGAATGCGCTTGATCACCACCTGCTTGCTGACGCCGGGCGCCGGCTCGTAGCGAGCGCGGAAGATCTCCGCCATGCCGCCCGCGGCGATGCGGTCGAGCAGCTCGTACTTGCCGAAACGTGAAGACTGGGAGGAAGACAACGTGAATGGCCTGCGAAGGGGCGGCGGAAGGTAGCATGCGCCGCCATGCGCCTGCTGTCGCTTGTTGCCTGTGTGGCGGTCCTCTCCTGTGCCGAAAAGAAGCAACCCGAGCCCCGGGCGAAGCCCCGACCGCTCGAGCCGTTGGTCCAGGCCACGGCGGACGCCGGTGGAGATCGCGCCGCGCTGTACGAGGTGGTGCCGCTGGCGCCGACCGGGCCGGCGGTGCCCTCCGGGGCGGGGCGGGTGGCGCTGGCCGGCGAGCGCTGGGGGGCGGTGCCCGAGTCGGGGCCGGTGGTGCTGGTGCCCGACGAAGACACCTTCCTCGTGCAGATCTCCCCGCTGTTGGAGCACCTGCAGCGCGACCGCCGCGAGGTGTGGCTCAAGCACCCGGAGGTCGAGGTGGCCTACCGGGTGACGCTGCGCGACGAGACCGACTTCCAGGCGTGGCTCGACGAGCTGGAGCCGGGGAAGGTGCGCGTCATCCACCGCGCGGATGGCTTCGAGCTGAGCACCAACATGGGCAAGCTCCCCGGGGTGGACGCCAACGGGCCGACGGTGCCGGTGCGCGGTGGAAAAATGGATCTCACCACGCTGCAGCGGGGCTTCGAGAAGGTGCGGGGGCGCTTCAAGGACGCGCCCGACGTGTGCTTCGTCCCTTCGTTCGGCATGGAGCTGGCGCAGGTGGCTCGCGCCATGGCGGCGAACTACGAGCGCGCCGACGCGCCGTACTTCGAGGGGCTGTGTCTGGTGTACCCGCGGCGCCCCGCAAGGCCCTGAGTCAGGCGCGCGACTCGGGGACGCGCTCCGAGCGGGGCCGGGTGGTCTCGGTGGCCGGCGTCTCGCCCGTGGTGGGCTTCTCGGGCTTCACGTGCAGGCCGTAGCGGGTGGCCGCGGAGTCGATGATGGCCTCGATGAGATCGGTGTACGAGAGGCCGCGGTGCTCGGCGGCCATGGCCAGCTCGCTGTCCTTTTCGAGGTACGGGTTGGGGTTCACCTCCAGCACGAAGGGCTCGCCCTTGGCGGAGATGCGGAAGTCGACCCGGGCGTAGTCGCGGATCTTCAGCGCGCGGTAGGCGAGCAGCGCGCTGCGCTCGATGCGCGCCTGCAGCTCCGGGGAGACGTCGGTGGCGATGAAGATGTACGGGTGGTCGTCGCCGATGTCGCCGAACTTCACCAGGCGGTCGGAGACCCGGGGGACGTTGGGGTCCCAGTTGCCCCAGTCGAGCTCGACGACGGGGAGGATCTCCGGGCGCTGCGGCGTGCCGATGACGCCCACGTACACCTCGCGGCCATCGATGAACTCCTCGGCCAGCGCTTCATCGTTGAGGTTCTTGCGGATGTCGCGCACCCGCTTGGTCAGCTCGTCCCAGTCGTTCACCACCGAGTGTTGCCCGATGCCGATCGACGCGTCGCTCCTGGCGGGCTTGACGATCAACGGGAAGTTCATGCGTCCGAAGGCCTCGAAGGCCTCGCCGTCGAAGGTGAGGAAGTTGGGGGTGAGCACCTCGTGGTACTCGAGCAGCCGCTTGGTGAGGATCTTGTCCTGCGCCAGCAGCAGCCCCGCCGTGCCCGAGCCGGTGAACCGCACGCGCGCCAGCTCCAGCACCGCGGCCACGTTCACCTCGAGCCGGTAGTCGTCGGCGAAGGTCTCGCAGACGTTGAAGACCAGGTCGGGTTGCTGCTTCTCGAGCTCGGTCAGGAGATCGTGCACGCGCTCGTGCACGGCCAGCAGCTTGGGCGCGTGGCCGAGAGAGAGGAGGGCGTTCTGCACGTCGTGCACCACGGGATCCACGGGATCTCCGTCGGGCTGATAGTGGAGGACGGAGATCTTCAGCGGAGGGACTGTGGCGGCTGCCATGCAGTCGCGCACTGTAACGCTGATCGTGTGTTCGTGGGCGATGATCAACGCGCCACGGGTTCACTCCACGTCGAAGAAGCGATCTGTGTAGAGGAAGTTCATCGACAGCGTGGTGAGCAGCGAGGTCATCCGCATGGTGTACTCGCGCGCGTTGTCGCGATGCACCGAGAGCTTGAGCTCGCCCACGCGCTCGAGGAGGTCCATGACGAGGAGCGCTGCGCGGTCCAGGCCCG
>CALNBU010000313.1 GCA_937875615.1 uncultured Archangium sp. | reverse complement strand
GCTGATGCCGGTCATCGAGAAGTGCATCGTGGACATGGACGTCTTCGCGTCGGAGTTCGTGGTGCGCGCGTGGCGCGAGCACCTCGACGTGAGGGAGATCCCCATTCAGCTGCAGGAGAAGCGGCAACCCTCGATTCACCTCTTCAAGCGGGTGCCCAACGTGCTCAAGAACGTGGCGCGGCTCGTCTATGTGATCCGCGTGCGGGGCGAGTAGTGCCGCGGCTGGGCGCCATCTCGGTCGACCTCGACTCGCTGCCGCACTACTGCCGAATCCAGGGCCTCCCCGAGTCGCTGCTCGACGAGCGCGCGCGCAGGTTGGTGGCCGACGTGGCCATCCCCCGCCTGCTGGAGCTCTTCGGGGGACTGCCCGCCACCTTCTTCGTCATCGGCGCCGACGTCGCGCTGCCGGGGATGCCCGAGGCGCTCGCGCGCGCCGCGGCGGCCGGGGTGGAGCTCGCCAGCCACAGCTTCTCGCACGACTACGCCATCTCCCGCTGGAGCCGACCCGACATCGAGGCGGATCTCGCGCGCGCCGAGACCGCGCTGGCCGCGGTCGGGGTGTCGCCGCGGGGCTTCCGGGCGCCGGGTTACACCTTGAGCCCGGCGCTGCTCTCGGCGGTCGCCGCGCGCGGCTACGAGTACGACTCGTCGACCTTCCCGGCCACGCCGTACTACCTCGCCAAGGCGGGGGTGATGGGCGCGCTCTCGCTGCTGCGTCGCCCATCGCGGGCCATCCTCGACAGGCCGCGGGTGTTGGGGGCGCCGCGCGTGCCCTACCGGCCGTCGCTGACCGAGCCCTACGCGCGCGGCGACGCGCCGCTGGTGGAGCTGCCCATGGCCGTCGCGCCGTTCACCCGGCTCCCGTTCATCGGCACCCTGGCCACCTCGTTGCCGTGGCCGCTGGTGACCTCGGTGTTCCGTTCGCTCCGGGGCGACGCGCTGCTGAACTTCGAGCTCCACGCCATCGACGTGCTCGACGGGAGCGACGGGGTGCCCCCGGCGTTGGTGCGGCAACAAAGGGATCTCCGGGTGCCAGCGCGGGAGAAGCTGGAGCGCCTGCGCACGCTCTTCCGCTGGCTGGGAGAGGCGCGTCAGCGCGTCACCGTCCTTGACGCGGCCCGGGCGTTGAGGTCCACGCTCTGACCGTCATGTCAGACCTCCCTCCGTGTCCGAAGTGTACGTCTGTATTCACCTATGAAGATGGCGCGCTGCTGGTGTGCCCGGAGTGCGCGCACGAGTGGACCGCGACGGGGACGCCGCCCGCCGCCGAAGAGACGGGGCTGATGGTGCGCGACGCCTACGGCACGCAGCTGCGCGACGGCGACGCGGTCACCATCGTCAAGGATCTCAAGGTGAAGGGCGCCTCGTCGGCGCTCAAGGTGGGCACGCGGGTGAAGAGCATCAAGCTGGTCGAGGGAGACCACAACATCGACTGCCGCATCGACGGCTTTGGCGCGATGCAGCTCAAGTCGGAGTTCGTGAAGAAGGCATGAGCCGCTGGTCGGTGGTCATCGCGGCGCCCGGCCGCACCTGGTCGATGGAGCTGCTCCCCGGCCGGAACGTGGTGGTGGGGCAGGGCGAGGCCTGCGCCGTGCACCTGCCCGGTGCCGGGCTCGCCGAGCGGCATGTCTCGCTGCTCCCGCGCGACGAGGGCGTGCTGGTGGAGCCGCTGCGAGATGGCGGTGACTTCCTGGTCAACGACGTGCCGGCGAGCGCGCAGAGCGTGCTC
>CALNBU010000312.1 GCA_937875615.1 uncultured Archangium sp. | reverse complement strand
TGGAAGAACAGGGGCTGTTGGACGACGACGAGCGGAAGATGATCATCTGGATGATGGGGCACCTCGCGGGCCAGCTCTCGCCGCTGACCCAGGCGGCCATCGAGGGTGATCGCGCGGCGCTGGCGTCGATCTTCCGGGGCGCGGCGCTGCAGCTGGACTTCTCGCGGGTGCAGAACGCGCTGCAGACGGGCTTCTACAGTCGCCGTCTCGCCGGCGCGGCGGGCGCAGAGGCGATGCGCGGAGATCTCGCGGCCATCTCGCGCGAGCTGAGCGGACGGGGCGTGTCGGCGCGCGGCGTGGAGGTGGTCAGCCAGCACCTCTCGCAGGCGCTGCGGCGCATCGAAGACGAAGCGCGCGAGGAGGTGCAGCGACAGGTGGGCGCGCGGCTGAAGAAGGCCGCACCCACGGTCGAGGACAAGTCGCTGCACACGCTGTCGCGACAAGAAGTGGCGCTGGCCGAGCGCGCGGTGCGGGCGCTGGCCGAGAAGCTGAAGGCGCGGTTGATTCGTCGCCAGCGCAGCCGCCGCAAGGGGCAGCTCAACCCGCGGCGCACGCTGCGCAAGAACCTCACCGCCGGCGGCGTGCCCATGGTGCCTCAGTTCCGCTCCCGCCGGCCGCAGCGGCCCGACGTGGTGGTGCTGTGCGACGTGAGCGACTCGGTGCGCAACGCGTCGCGGCTGATGCTGCTCTTCACCTGGAGCCTGCAGTCGCTCTTCTCGCGGGTGCGCAGCTTCATCTTCGTCTCCGAGCTGGGCGAGGTGACGCGGCACTTCAAGGGAGAGAAGGTCGAGGCGGCGCTCGACGCAGCGCTCTCGGGGGACGTCATCTCGATGTCGTCGAACTCGAACTATGGCCACGCGTTGGCCGGCTTCACCAGGTCGTACCTGGGCAGCGTGACACGGAAGACCACGGTGTTCGTGATCGGCGACGGGCGGAACAACCACAACGCCGCCAACGTGTGGGCGCTGGAGGAGCTCAAGCGCAAGGCGAAGCGGGTGGTCTGGGTGTGCACCGAGCCGACCGCGAATTGGGGCTTCGGCGACAGCGAGATGCGCAGCTACGCCCGCGCGGTCTCTCAGGTGGTGACGGTGCTCAACCTGGCAGATCTCGAGAAGCTGGCGCCGCAGTTGGCGCTGCGCTCGTAGCTGCCGGCCAGTCGAGGGTGACCGCGAGGCCCCTCGGCTTCACCGTGGTCAGCGTCAGCACGCCGCCCAGCCGCCGCGCGCGGTCGTGCATCGAGGCCAGCCCGAGGCCCCGGCCAGCCTCGGGGCTCAGGCCCCGGCCGTCGTCCTGGATGGTGAGCCGGAAGCGCCCGGCCGCGTGGGTGAAGCTGAGCTTCAGGTGCCGGGCCGCGCCGTGTCGCAGGGCGTTGGCCACCGCCTCCTCCGCCACCAGCGCCGCGTGGTGGGCCTGATGCGCGGCGGGCTCGGGGGTGTCGGTGGCGGGTGGGCGCTCGCAGGTGACGCCGAACAGCGTCGAGGTCCGCTCGGCGATGGCCGCGAGCGTGGCGCTGAAGGGCCCGGTCTCGGGCGCATGGCTCAGCAGCGCGCGGCTCAGCGCCGAGAGCCGCTGTTGCGCCTGTTGAAGGAGCGCTTCCAGCCGCGGTTGGCTCTCAGCGGCGGCGAGCAGCCTGCCCCCGGCGAGGAGCGGCCCCAGCGTGTCGTGGAGCTCGAAGGCCAGCGCTGAACGCAGCGCTCCGTTGGTCGAGGCGCCGATGCCGATGGCGGAGAACGTCAACAGGGTGCCGCGCGCGCCGTCGCGGCCCAGGGCGGGCGTCGACGTGGCCCACAGCCAGCGCAGCCGCGCGCCGTGCCTGATGGCGAAGCGGCAGGGCGCCGAGGCGGCTCGCGCGAGCGTGAACTGCACCGGGCAGGTGTCGGCGTCGAGCGGCGCGCGGTGTTCGTCGAGGAGCTGCCAGTCGGGGGGCCTCGGCGCGCTCCCGCCGAGCTGCTCGAAGGTGAGGCCCAGGAGCGTCAGCGCCTCTTCGTCGGCGATGTGCACGCCCGCGGCGTCACACAGCACCACGCCGCTCACCGGCGCTCCAGGAACCCGTCGCGGAGCCAGTTGACGGCGACGATCATCAGCTCCGCCGCCGTCTCGAGGCCCAGCTTGCTCTTGATGCGCGCGCGGTGCGTCTCCACCGTCTTGGGGGCGATGCCCAGGCGCTGGGAGATGGTGCGCGGCGGCGCGCCCTGGCCGATCATCAGCAGCACCTCCAGTTCGCGATCGCTGAGGCGCTCGAGGCCGTTTCGATCGCGGCGGCCCGCTCACCGTCACCGACTGCAACGACGACGGCACCGCCGAAGTTTTCGTCAGCCCGGACGGCAGCGTCGTTTACGGCTTTACCGCCGATCTGGAACTGCTCCCTTCGTCCCCCCGCCCCGGATGGGGACGACCGGTGTTTACCG
>CALNBU010000311.1 GCA_937875615.1 uncultured Archangium sp. | reverse complement strand
CGGCGGCACGTCCAGGAGCTGCGGCGTGAGCTGAGCTCGGCCAACGCCCAGGCGGCCCTGCTGATCACCACCTCCGACGCGCGGGGCGATGTGCGCGGTGAGTGTACCTCGGGGGCGCTGGTGCAGCTGTGGGCGGGCGAGGCGCTGTCGGAGAAGTTCTTCGAAGCGAAGCTCGGTGTCACGGTGACGTCGTCCGTGGAGTTCTTCGACGTCGACGAGGCCTTCTTCTCCCAGGCCAGGACCGACGCGGAGGAGTCGCTCAAGCGGCGCGAGGAGCGTCACCGCGAGCGGGAACAGGAAAAGGAGCAGGCGCCGGTGGAGACCGACGCCGCCGCGCCTCCGGCTGCCGAAGCGGCGGCGGGAGAGGCGGGCGACGACGCGGAAGACGGCCAGGAAGAGGGCGCTGCCGGGGATGGCCGCCGTCGCAAGCGTCGTCGTCGTCGTCGTGGGCGCGGGACGCGTTCCGAAGGGGAAGCGCAGGCGGGTGAAGGCGAAGCGCCTGCACAGGCCGGCGAGCCCGCGACGGAGCCGACGTCAGCCGACACGGCGCAGGTCGAAGCGGGTGCGGCCGAGGCGGCGCCCGTCGAGGCAGCCGCGGTCGAGCCGACGCCTGAGCCCGTGGCGCCTCCGGAGCCTGAAGCGCCCGCGCCGGTGGTCGACGGAACGGGCGTCTGATGTCGCGGTGGGTCGCGGCGCTGCTGTTGTTCGGCGGCGTGGCCTGCACCCGCGACGTTCAACCGTGGGTCGATCGCGTGGAGGTGGACACCTTCCACGGCGCCGAGATCGTCGCGTTCTCGCATCAAGATCTGGAGCGCCAGCTTCGGGAGCAGCTGGTGGCCGCGAAGTTCAAGCTGGCGACCGGGGAACAACGGATCCCGGACCGGGTGAAGCCCTGGCAGGTCTCGCTGGGGGCGGGGGTGATGGAGCCCGAGCCCGACACGCGCGCTTCGTCCCTGGAGCTGGTGCTGGAGCTGCGTCACACCGGCGAGGAGGAGCCGCTGGTCATCGACCAGCGCCAGCGTCTGTCGCTGCCCGACGGGGACGTCGAGGTCGCGCAGGAGGTCATCCGCGGCGCGCTGCAGGAGGCGTTGCAGGGCGCGGTCCGCGAGGCGGCCGCGGTGCTGCGGCTCGAACGCGAAAGTACGGTGTCACTGAGAGAGAAGGTCGCGAGCGAGGACGCGGCGCTGCGCGGGGCGGCGGTGCGGCTCCTGGTGCGGCGCAGAGACAACGCGGCCCTGCCGGCCCTGCTGGAGCGCCTGCAGAGCCCGGAGCTCGACGAGCTGCGGGTGGTGGTGGGACAGTTGGTGGAGCTGAAGGCGCCAGAGTCGGTCAACCCGCTGATCGAGGCGGCGAGCAGGAAGGGCCCGGTGTTCGAACGCGAGGTGCTGTTCGCGGTGAGCGCCATCGGGGGCGAAGACGCGGAGGCCTACCTCGATCTCATCGCCTCCGGCCATGAAGACGATCTCCTCCGGGCGAGCGCCGAGCAGGCATTGGCCGAGCTGCGCGCGCGGAGAACCACGCAGAAGACGGGAGCCGAGAAATGAAGCAGGCGATGCTGTGCTGTCTGTTGGCGGCGTGCGCGACCACCTCGGGGGCGCCGAAGCCCACGGCGGCGGCGCGGGCCGCGGCCGAGTTCTACCCCCTGGAGCCGGGCACGGAGTGGACCTACGAGGTCGCGCTGCTGGGCGGCAAGCAGGAGCAGCAGGTGAAGTTGCTGGAGCGCGACGGTGAGGGCTTCGTGCGCGCGTCGACGGGCGAGGAGTTGCTGGCCGACGACTACGGCGTCAGGGATCGCAAGCGCTACCTGCTGCGCAACCCGGTGGTGGCCGGCACGAAGTGGACCAACGTGGTCTCGGTGTCGTCCATCGAGCGCTACGAGATCCTGGCGGTGGACCAACCCTGCGAGGCGCCTGCGGGCACCTGGGAGGGGTGCGTGGTGGTGGAGAGCCGGAACCGCGTCGACGAGAGCGCGACCCTGGTCAATGAGCTGACCTTCGCGCCGGGCGTGGGCATCGTGCAGATCTCCACCGTGCTGGAGCACCACGATCAGCGGGTGCCGCAGTCGACGCTCCGGTTGCTCACCTTCGTCGCGCCGCACTAACTTCAGGGGCGCCATGGACGACGAGCTCTCCAACGAGGAGCTGATCCTCTCCTTCCTCGCCGAAGGAGGAGAGGACTACGTCTCTGGCGCGGTGCTCTCCGACAAGCTGGGGCTCTCGCGCACCGCGGTGTGGAAGCACGTCGAGCAACTGCGGCGGCTCGGGTACCGCATCGAAGCGCAGGCCTCCCGCGGCTACCGGTTGCTCGAGGTGCCGGACCGCCTCACCGAGCTGGAGATGGGGCCGCTGCTCACCACCCGGGAGCTGGGGCGCACGCTGCACCACTACGACACGCTGGAGAGCACCAACCTCAAGGCCTTCGAGCTGGCGCACGAAGGTGGCGCACACGGCGAGGTGGTGGTGGCCGAACACCAGACTGCGGGCAAGGGCCGCCGGGGCCGCAGCTGGGTCGCCCCCGCCGGGCATGGCCTCACCCTCAGCCTCATCCTCCGTCCGGAGATTCCCCCGGCGCGGGCGCCGGAGCTGACCCTGCTGGCCGCGGTGGCGCTGGCGGAGACCCTGGCGGACTCCGGCGTCGAAGCGGGCATCAAGTGGCCCAACGACGTGCTGGTGAACGGCCGCAAGGTGGCGGGCATCCTCACCGAGCTCTCCGCAGACGTCGAGCGCGTGCACTTCGTGGTGCTGGGCATCGGGGTGAACCTCAACGTGGCGCCGGAGGACTTCCCCGAGGCGCTGGCCGCGACCGCGACCTCGGTGCTGGCGGAGAAGGGAAGCCCGGTGCATCGGGCGCTCTTCGCCGCGGTGCTGCTGGGCAAGCTGGAGAGCTGGGTCGAGCGCTGGAGTGAGCAGGGGTTCGCGCCGGTGCGAGAAGCCTGGAAGCAGAAGTCCATCACCCTGGGCCAGACGGTGCTGGTGAAGGCCGACGGGCGGGAGCTCCGGGGCGTGGCGCAGGACATCGACGAGGCGGGGGCGCTGCTGCTCCGCGTCGACGACCGGGTCGAGCGCGTGTTGTCTGGCGACGTCGAGCAGCTCCGCGCGTAGTATTGCGGCGACATGCTGCTTGCCATCGACGTCGGCAACACCAACACCGTGCTCGGGGTGTACGACGGGAAGAACCTCCGCTCACACTGGCGCGTCGAAACCACCTCCCGCCGCACCTTCGATGAGTACGGCATCCTGTTGCTGCAGCTCTTCGCGCACGCGGGGCTCGATGTGCGCCGGGTCGACGCGGTCATCGTCTCCAGCGTGGTGCCGCCGTTGCAGTTCAACCTCGAGCGGATGGCGGAGCGCTACTTCCGCTGCAAGCCCATCTTCGTGGGGCCGGGGGTGAAGACCGGCATGCCCATCCTCTACGACAACCCCCGCGAGGTGGGGGCAGACCGGGTGGTGAACGCGGTGGCCGCGTACGAGCGGCACAAGACCTCGCTCATCATCGTCGACTTCGGCACCGCCACCACCTTCGACGCGGTCACCGCCAAAGGCGAGTACGCGGGCGGCGCCATCACCCCGGGCATCACCATTTCGATGGACGCGTTGTTCCGCAACGCCTCGAAGCTCCCGCGGGTGGAGTTCGCGCGGCCGCCGCACGTCATCGGAAAGAACACCGTGCACTCCATGCAGGCGGGGCTGGTGTTCGGCTACGTGGCGCTGGTCGACGGCATCTGCGAACGGATGAAGGCGGATCTCGGGCCGGGCACGCGGGTGGTGGCCACCGGTGGGCTGGCGGCGCTGATCGCCAGCGAGTCGAAGGCCATCGAGGAGGTCGACGAGTTCCTCACCCTGGAGGGGCTGCGGTTGATCCACGAGAGGAACCAGGCATGAGCCCACCCGTCATCACCACGCCCACGGCGGGCGGTACCACCTCGCTGGCGGTGTCGGTGGGAGGCACCGCCACGCCGGGCGCCTTCCTGTGGGTGTTCCTGTTCGTGCCGATGTGGCTGGACAACGCCCTGGACGTGGACGAGCACGGCTGGCTGTCGGCGCTG
>CALNBU010000310.1 GCA_937875615.1 uncultured Archangium sp. | reverse complement strand
AGAAGCGCGTGGCCGCCAGCCACGGTGGCTTCAGCGACGGCTTCACCGCCGCGCCGCGCTCGCCGGTCAACCTCACCGGCACCACCCCGGCGCTCCCCGAGGTGAGCGAAGCGCCCGCCTCTCCGACCCCCCAACCGGCCGACGACTTCCTCGCCTCGGTCGATGATCTCCCCGTGAATGAGCCATGAACACCTTCCTCGTCGCCGCGCTGCTGGCCCACATCAAGCTCACCGCCCCCGAGTCGTTCCAGGTGGCCGACTTCACCGGCAGCCCGCAGAAGCTGGAGCCCTGCGGCGGCGAGGGTGAGGCCACCTACGCGGTGACCACGGTGGAGGCGGGCTCGCAGCTCACCGTCAGCTGGAAGGAGACCATCTACCACCCGGGTCACTTCCGCCTCAGCATCGCGCAGCGCGCCGACGAGTTCTCCACGCCGGAGGCGGTGCTGGACCGCGGCGGGAACAACTGCGCCAGCGCGCCCATCGAGTCCAACCCCGCGTACCCCACGCTGGTCGACGGGCTCTTCACGCACACCAGCGCGGGGTCCGGCGAGTGGAGCACCACCGTCACCGTGCCGGACATGTCGTGTGACAGGTGCGTGCTGCAGTTGCTCCAGTTCATGTCGGAGCACGCGCCGCCCTGTTACTACTACCAGTGCGCGCACCTGAAGATCGTCCCGCCGGACAGCGGCGAAGAGCTCGGGGTGCACTACGTGGGCGGCGAGCCCCCGAAGGGGTGCGGCTGCTCCGGCGGCGGGTTGCCGTTGGTGGCGCTGGCGCTGTGGCTCAGCTCAAGACCTTCAAGGGCGCGCCCTCGCGCTTCTTGAGGCCCGTCGACTCTGGCCCCTCGGTCTCCAGGCCGAGCGCCATCTCCAGCAGGTCGAGGAGCTGGGCGCGCGAGTCGAGGTCGTCCGCGGCCATCACCACCACCTCCACCGGGAGGCGCTCTTCAGCCTTCACCGCCTCGGGCTCCAGGGGCGTGCCGTCGGGGCCCAGGTCTTCGACCAGCAGGTCGCCATCGCGGTGGATCGAGTAGCGGCGGTACATGGACCTCTCCTTATGACATCGGTGAGCCGTTGCCACGTCTCCCGACGGCTCAGGCGTCGAAGCGGTAGCCCAGCCCGCGCACGGTGACGAAGTGGCGGGGCGCGTCGGGCTCGGGTTCGAACTTGGCGCGCAGCTGGCTGACGAAGTTGTCGACGGTGCGGGCGGTGCCCTCGTAGCCGTAGCCCCAGGCGCCCGAGAGCAGCTCGTCGCGGCTCCAGGTGCGGCCGGGGTTGCGCACGAAGAGCTCCAGCAGCTTGAACTCCTGCGCGGTGAGCTCCACCGGCTGGGCGTCGCGCGCGACGGTCTTGGCGTGGAGGTCGACCACCGTGTCGGCGAAGCGCACCGACGCGTCGTCGCGGACCCGGCGCCGCAGCACCGCGCGGATGCGCGCCAGGAGCTCCTGCAGGCCGAAGGGCTTCACCACGTAGTCGTCGGCGCCGAGGTTGAGGCCCATCACCCGGTCGGTCTCCACGCCCTTGGCCGAGAGCACCACCACCGGCACCGCGTTGCCGCGCCGCTTGAGCTCCTCGAGCACCTCGAAGCCGTTCATCTGCGGGAGCATGATGTCCAGCACCAGCAGGTCCGGGCGCTCGTCGAGCACCTTCTGCAGCCCGGTGCGGCCGTCCTGCGCCTGCAGCACCTCGTAGCCCTCGAAGCGCAGGTTCATCGACAGGCCGGTCAGGATCGACAGGTCGTCCTCCACCACCAGAATGCGCAGCTTCTCGTCGCTCATACGGCCACCGGGAGATGAATGCGGAACGTAGAACCTTCGCCGGGCGTGCTGTCGACCGAAATCCACCCGTCGTGGGCCTGCACGATGCGCTGGGCGATGGACAGCCCCAGCCCGGAGCCCTCGGTGTCGCGCGAGAGCAACGTGTCGATGCGGTAGAAGCGGTCGAAGATGCGCTTCTGCTCCTTCCGGGGAATCCCGACGCCGAAGTCCTGCACCTCCAGCACCACGAAGTCGTTGTCGGGGTACGCGCGCAGCTCGATGCGCCGGTCGTCGGGGCGACTGTATTTGTAGGCGTTCTGCAGCAGGTTGAGCAGCGCGCCGGCGAGCGCGTCGCGGTCGACCTCCAGCGGGGGGAGCTGCGGCGTCACCGACACCGTGAGCTGCGCCGCCTGGCCGATGCGCTGGGCGTTGAAGGCGTTGACGGTGGCGTCCACCAGCTCCTGCGGCGCCAGGCGCGTCTTCTCGTAGCGCTTCTTGCCGCTCTCGATGCGCGACCAGTCGAGCACCGATTCGATCATCCCCGAGAGGCGCGCGGTCTCGCGGGAGAGCAGGTCGAGCACCGTCTGCATCTCCTGGGGGTCCTTCACCCGGCCCAGCGCCAGCATCTCGATGAACATGCGGATGGAGGTGAGCGGGGTGCGCAGCTCGTGGCTCACCAGCGAGACGAAGTCGGTCTTGAGGCGGGAGAGCTGGGCCTCGCGGTAGAGCGTGCGGCCGGTGAAGACGACCCCCAGCGCGAGGGTGACGTAGAACAGGCCGAGGAGCACCGAGTACACGGTGCGGTTGCGGGTGGAGGCGGCGGCCACCGGATCTTCGCCCTGCGCCTGCACCACCAGACGGAAGTCCTGCAGCGGTGCGGGCAGGAGCGCGCTCGAGAGCTCCGGCGGCCCCAGCGCGGCCTCGCGCACCTCC
>CALNBU010000309.1 GCA_937875615.1 uncultured Archangium sp. | reverse complement strand
CCGACCGGCGATGGCGGCGGCGCGCTGCGGGGCTGGGGTTGGTGGCCACCGCGGCCTGCGCGCTGGTGCTGGCGAGCGTGGTGACGCCGGCGCCGCTCCAGGAGACGCCGAAGTTGGCCCGGCGGCAGGCGCGCGAGGTGCTCGAGCCGAGGCCAGGCCCCACCCGCCCGGTGCTGCGTCGGGTGAAGCTGCGCGACCGCGCCGTCGACCTGGGGCAGGGCTCCCTCGAGGGGAGCCCCGGGACGGAGCCCACGCGCCCCTTCACGTTGCGGCACACGAAGGTCGACGTGTCGGTGACCGGCTTCATCCAGCAGGTGCGCGTCACCCAGCGCTTCGAGAACCCCTTCGAGGTTCCGGTGGAGGCGGTGTACGTCTTCCCGTTGCCCGAAGACTCGGCGGTGCACGCCATGGAGCTGCGGGCGGGCGCGCGGGTGGTGAAGGCCGAGATCCGCCGACGCGAGGTGGCGCGGGCCGAGTACGAAAAGGCGAAGGCCACCGGCCGCCGCGCCGGGCTCCTCGACCAGGAGCGCCCCAACCTCTTCACGCAGTCCATCGCCAACCTGCTCCCCGGAGAGCAGGTGGAGGTGTCGCTCGAGTACGTCGCGCCGCTGCGCTTCGATGAGGGCGCCTACACGCTCAACTTCCCCATGGTGGTGGCGCCGCGGTACGTGCCCGGCGCGCCGCTGGAGTCACAGGGCACCGGCACCGCGCGCGACACCGAGCGGGTCGACGACGCCAGCCGAATCTCTCCGCCGCTGATGCGTGGCGGGCGCGACGTCGAGGTGTCGGTGCACCTCGAGGCGGGCGCCGTCATCGAAGAGCTGTGGAGCACCTCGCACCGGGTGCGCGTCGACTGGCGGGGACTGGAGCGGGCGGACGTCGCGCTGAGCGCCGGAGACACGGTGCCCAACCGGGACTTCATCCTCCGCTGGCGGGTCTCCGGGGCCGCGCCCAGGGCGGCGCTGATGGCGCGCGGCGGTGCCTTCGCGTTGATGGTGAACCCGCCGCTGCCGGAGGTCGAGGCGCCCTTCACGCCGAAGGAGGTGGTGTTCCTCCTCGACACCTCCGGCTCGATGATGGGCGAGCCGCTGGAGGGCTCGAAGCTGGCCGTGGAGATGGCGCTGACGCAGCTCGACCCGCGCGACACCTTCATGCTGCTCGACTTCGCCGAGTCCGTGAGCGCCTTTCACCCGGAGCCGCTGCCGGCCACCGAGGCCTCGGTCACGGAGGCCATCGCCTACCTGCGGTCGCTCGGAGCGAGAGGGCTGACGGACCAGCTGGAGGGTGTCCGCCGGGCGCTCGACCGGCCGATGGACCCAGCGCGGCTGCGCCTGGTGGTGCTGCTGACCGACGGCTTCATCGGGAACGAAGAGGAGGTGCTCGACGAGGTGCGGCGGCTGCGTGGCTCCGCGCGGCTCTCGGCCTTCGCCGTCGGTGAGTCGCTCAACCACTTCCTGCTCTCGCGCCTCGCCGCGGAGGGGCGGGGGCTGTACCTGCCCGTCCGCCCCGACGAGTCGATCTCGGCCGCGGCGGCCCGGTTCGCCCTGCGTCTCCGTCGTCCGTTGTTGACCGACGTGAAGCTCGACTGGGGAGCGCTCCCGGTGAGCGCGCTGCTGCCCGAGCCGGTGCCGGACCTCTACGAGGGGCAACCGCTGTTGGTGCAGGGTCGCTACCTCTCGGCGGGCCAGGGCACCGTGCGCCTCTCCGGCATGCTGGCCGGGCGCCCGGTGACCATGGAGGTCCCGGTGGAGCTGCCGGAGCCGGAGGCCGGCGACGACACGCTGCGCCTGGCCTGGGCGCGGCGTCGCATCGGGCACCTCTCGCAGGTGTCGCGCTACAAGGATCCTCCCGCCGAGGTGGTGAAGGAGGTCATCTCGCTGGGCCTCGAGCATCATCTCGTCACCCGCTGGACCTCCCTGGTCGCCGTGGACCGGGAGAAGGCGACGGACGCGGAGGGGGTGACCCTCGCCGAGCCGTCGCTCGCGATGGATGCGCCGTCGCAGCGGTATCGCTTCTCGACCATTCAAATCATCCGGGGAAGTTCGGCCCGGCCGTCAGCGCAGGTCGCGTCCCAGGGGTCGGAGCTCCCGATGCGGTTGTTCCGCACGGAGGAGAGCCGGGCGGCGATCGCGGCGTGCGTGGCGCGTGGCGCAGGCGGGGAGGGCGGCTTCGCGGCGTTCCGCTGGAACGTCGCGCCCGATGGAACGGTGGCCGACGTCGAGCTGGACGCCGTGTCGGCGCGCGCGCGAACCTCACCGGCGGTGGCTTGTCTGACGACCTTCCTCCGCACCCTGCGCTTCGCGCCCCGGCAGTCGGGCGAGGTCGTGCACTACTCTTTCCGGCTCTGACCGATGGGACTCGACATCGCCGACCTCTTCGAGCGGTACCAGGGCGTCGTCTTCCGGCGGTGTCGGGCCTTGTTGCGTGACGACGCCGACGCCGAGGAGGCGGTACAGGAGGTCTTCGTGGCGGCGCTCTCGGGCCTGGGCCGGTTCCGGCTGCGCGCGACGCCGCTGCCCTGGCTCTACGGCGTGGCCACCCGCCACTGCCTGCAGCGCCTGCGCAACCAGCGCACCCGAACGCGGAAGCGCGCGCTGTTGCATGCAGACGACGCCGCGTCGGAGGCGAGAGATCTCCCGGCGCAGGTGGACCTGGCGCGCTTCTTCGACGGGCTCTCTCCACAGCAACAGGAGCTGGCGACGCTGGCCTTTCGTGATGGCCTGACGCAGGAGGAGATTTCCGCGGTGATGCGGCTGTCGCGCAAAACGGTGGGGCGGAAGCTGGCGGCGCTGGCGCGGGCCGCAGAAGCCGAGCGGTTGGCTACAGACGCTTGGCGAGGGTGATGAGATCGTCCCCCGGTTTGTAGAAGTCGCGGAAGCGCGATTCTTCCTTGTAGTTCATCGCCGAGTAGAAGCCGCGGGTGGGGCCGTAGGCCTCCATGGCCGAGGTCTCCACGCGGATGACGCGGCCCTTGCGCCGGCGGATGTCGCCTTCCATGGCCGAGACCAACGCGGCGCCGACGCCCTGGCCCCGCACCAGCGGGTCCGACGCGATCCAGTAGAGGTCGAAGGTGCCCTCGGTCATGGGCGTCGGGCCGTAGCAGACGTAGCCCACCACCTTGCCGTCGCGCAGCGCGCAGCGGACCTGGTAGTCAGGGTGATTCGGCGTGAGCGCGGCGTCGATGAGCTCGAGCGCGCACACCTGCTCTTCGGGTGTGAAGGTCTCGATGCGGCTCAACAACTCCTTGAGCGGCTCCCGGTCCTGCGAGGCGAGCGGCCTGATTTCCATGTCGACGTTCCGACGCGAGGTCCACCAGGTGCAACGCCAGGTCGGCGTACGAGAGGCCCGCCGCCTCGGCGGCCTTCGCGAACCCAGCCTGCGGGTGGAGATCGCAGTTGGGGTTGATGTCGATGACATACGGCTCACCGTCTTCATCGACACGTAAATCGACGCGGCCGTAGTCGCGACACTCC
>CALNBU010000308.1 GCA_937875615.1 uncultured Archangium sp. | reverse complement strand
AAGTTCTTCGGCAAGGCTCCCAACAAGGCCGTTCACCCCGACGAGGCGGTGGCCATCGGCGCGGCGCTCTACGCGTTCTCGCTCACCGACGACACCAACCTGAAGCTCCAGCTGCTCGACGTGATCCCCATGGGCATCGGCCTCGAGAAGGCCGACGGCAACATGCACGTGGTCTTCCCCCGGAACACGCCCATCCCCAACGCGCGACAGATCACCGGCACCACCTCGGTGAACAACCAGACCGAGCTCATCATGCGCATCTGGCAGGGTGATCACGACGCGGCGAACGAGAACGAGCAGCTCGGCGAGTTCACCTTCTCCAATATCCGGCAGGGGCCAGCGGGCAGCGTGAAGGTGGAGATCACCTTCGACGTGAACGTGGAGGGCATCCTCACCATGAGCGCCCAGGACCCCGACACCGGCAAGGAGATGAAGACCACGGTGCGCGTCACCCAGAGCTAGACGCGCGGCGGGGAGATCAATCCGCGTTCCAGTCGGACGCGGGGAGGATCTTCCAGCCGGTGTCCACCTTGTCGGACTTGAAGCGGATCACCCGCAGCGGCCACTCCCGGGGCGTCTTGGCGGCGCCCTCCACGCTGGTGACGGTCCAGCGGTGCACCTCCACCGAGTACTTCCCCTTGGTGCCCGCCTTGCTCAGCACCGCGCGCATCGGGTTCTTGGGGTGCCAGTACACTTCCTTACCAACGCGCAGCGCGTACGAGAGCACCCCGTGGTGCTTCGCGAACTCCGCCGCGCGCTCCTTGGTGGGCGCCAGCAGCTTCGCCGCTTCGTCGGGGCCGACCTCGGTCATGCGCAGATCATCGCCCACCGCCTCCACGCCCATCAGCTTGGTCAGCGCCGCGCGGCCCGACTTGTCGAGCGAGCTCATCTGTTGCACCGCGTGCGCCAGGTCGCCGTCTTCGCGCCGCACGGGGTCCTTGGTCTTGAACTTCCAGTTCTCGAGGCTGAAGAGCTGCGCGTTCATGGTCACCCCGCCCAGCAGCAGGTCCTTCCCCGCCTCGTCGCCGGTCCCGGTGAGCGCGTTGAGGTAGGTCTCCGCGACCCGGCGCGCCTCGGCGTCATCCTGCGCGAACGAATAGAACGAACAGCAGACGACCACCGCCATCATCATTCGTCTCATGGGCGTCGAGTGTTACATGCCGCCCATGACTTCGCATCTGTTGCTGCTGACGTTTTCGTTGGTGACCTCCGATGTGGCCAACCGCCGCAACCAGGTCGTTCAGGTGGTCGAGAAGGTCTCACCGGCGGTGGTCTACGTGGGCACGGTGCAGGTGGTGGAGACGCGCGCGCGCAACCGCGCGGTCGACCTCTTCTTCTTCGGGCCGCAGGAGGAGCGCCGCGCGGTGGAGGGCCTGGGCTCCGGGGTGATCATCGACCCCTCGGGTCTCATCGTGACCAATGATCACGTCATCCGCGGCGCCTCGGAGATCCACGTGGTGCTGGCCGACGGGCGGCAGCTCAACGCGGAGGTCATCGGCTCCGACTCCGACGCCGATCTCGCGGTGCTCAAGGTGAACGCCCGGGGCGCGCTGCCCGCGGCGAAGCTGGGCACCTCCTCGGATCTGATGATCGGCGAGACGCTGATCGCCATCGGCAGCCCGCTGGGCCTCAAGAAGACCGTCACCGCCGGCGTGCTCTCCGCGCTGGGGCGCACCGTGCGCGACGGAGATCGCGTCTTCAACGACTTCCTCCAGACCGACGCGTCGATCAACCCCGGCAACTCCGGAGGCCCGCTGCTCAACGTCGACGGAGAGGTGGTGGGCATCAACTCCGCCATCATCGCCTCGGCGCAGAACATCGGCTTCGCCATCCCCGCCGACAAGGTGCGGCGCATCGTCGAGGAGCTCAAGCAGTTCGGCAAGGTTCGCCCGGCGTGGGTGGGCCTCGACGTGCGGCCGCTCACCATGGAGCTCGCGAAGCGCCTCGGCTGGGACCGCACCTATGGCGCCATCATCTCCAGCATCGAGGAGGGCAGCCCGGCCCAGACCGCCGGCTTCCAGCGCGGCGACATCGTCACCCAGGTGGGCAGCACCCAGGTGGAGAGCGCCGATGATCTCAGCAGCAGGCTCCGCGGCCTGACCGCGAAGAGCACCGTGCACTTCGGCGTCTTCCGCGGCGGCCAGGAGCTGGCCATCAACCTCACCCCGTCCGAGTTTCCGCACGCCCTGGTGGACACCACGGTCTGGGAGCGCCTCGGCCTGCGGCTCAAGGCCACCGGCCGGGGCATGCACGTCACCTCGGTGCGACCCAACAGCAACGCCGCCGAGGTGGGCCTCGCGCCGGGCGACGTGGTGGTGCGCATCAACCAGCAGCCAGTCACCAGCGTCGAGGCCTACCGCGAGGCCATCATCCAGGCGCGCGGCAAACGCAGCGTGCTGCTGCTCGTGCAGCGCGGCAAGGTCGGCTACTACCTGACGCTGCCGTTCTGAAGCGCCGCGGCAATCGTTTGTTGACGCGCCGTCCCGGCGCCGGTCCCTGTGGGACCTGTGAGCG
Organism: uncultured Archangium sp.; assembly: GCA_937875615.1. Classification (GTDB taxonomy): domain Bacteria; phylum Myxococcota; class Myxococcia; order Myxococcales; family Myxococcaceae; genus Archangium_A. The sequence continues at coordinate 959 of CALNBU010000308.1, read as the reverse complement.
CGTACAGCTATCTGGCTCTGGGGCCGCTGCAGGCGGGTGAGGGTTCTCGCGCCTTCCTGGGCCTCGCCGTTGCCGCCGACAACAAGGCCCGCCCGGTGGTCATCATCTGGGTCCCCGAAGACGCCGAGAAGGACCCGGCCCTGCTGGAGAAGATCCGCCGGGAGACCGAGCACGCCGCCCAGCTCGACCACCCCAACATCGTCACCGTCTTCGGCTTCGCCCGGCTCGAAGAGGGCCACGCCCGGGTGGTGGAGTTCGCAGATGGCGAATCGCTCCGCCGCATCATCGAGGTGGCGAAGAAGCTGCCGCGCCGCATCGCCACCCGCCTCGTGCTCGACGCCTGCACCGGCGCGCACTACGCGCACGTGGCCGGCAACGACGACGGCCAACCGTTGGTGCACGGCGACCTCCGACCGGAGACCGTGCTGGTCTCGTTCTCTGGCGTGACCAAGGTGACCGGCTACGGCGCGCTCGCCTTCGCCCCGCGGGAGATCGGCGGCCAGCGGGTCAAGGGGCGCCGGGTGCACTCTGCGCCGGAGCAGATCATCTCCGGCCGCAACGCCATCACCATCCCCACCGACGTCTACCTGCTGGGCATCCTCCTCTACGAGTGCCTCACCGGCGTCGTCCCCTGGACCGATCAGGCCGACTACTTCGACCACGCGGTGCTGACGTTGCCGCTGCCCCCCGCCACGCCGGGCGACGTGCCGGAAGACTTCGTGCCCATCCTCGAGAAGGCCACCTCGAAGAAGGCCAATGATCGCTACCCCACGCCGCTGGCGCTGCGCGAGGCCCTCGAGGCCGCCGCCGGGGGCGAGGTCGCCTCCACGGAGGAGCTGGCGAAGTTCCTCGAGGAGCTGTTCCCGCTCGCCAACCAGCTCCGCGCGGATCGCCGGCGGATGATCGACACCGGCATCGCCGACTTCGTACGGAAGCAGTGGTCCAACCCTGCCCCGCCC
>CALNBU010000307.1 GCA_937875615.1 uncultured Archangium sp. | reverse complement strand
CGCCCGCACCACCGCCGACGTCGCCGCCACCCGCGCCACCGCCGACGTCACCGCCACCCGCACCACCGCCGACGTTGCCGCCGCCCGTACCACCGCCGACGTCGCCGCCGCCCGTGCCACCGCCGACCGCACCGCCACCAGCGCCACCGCCGACAGTTCCGCCGCCGGAGCCGCCGCCGACAGTGCCGCCACCGGAGCCACCGCCGACCACACCGCCGCCGGAGCCACCGCCTGTACCGGCGTCGGTGGCATCGGTGCAGCGCTTGTCGACGCACGCTTGCCCATCGGCGCAGTCGAATCGGTCAACACATTCATCGGCAGGACAGCCGGTCAACGCCAGGGAGGCGATGGACAGCACCAGGGTGAGCTTCCAGTTCGGTTTCACGTGAGGGTCTCCTGAAGAGGCATCGAAGTTCGGCCAATGCACCGCTTAGCCGATTTCCGGCCACGCGAGGTGACAGCGAGGTGACTTTCGGAAACGGTCAGACCCCGAGGCGTCGCAGCGCCCTGGCGGTCATCCCGGTGTCCAGCATCACCATCAGCCACCCGCCGAAGGCCGGCGCGTTGGTGGCGACGAAGGGGCTCGAGAGCAGCGTCCGCGCCTCGTGTTCGCCCGTCTCCACCAGGTGCTCGACCGACACCTCGCGCAGCCGGGGCGGCGTAGGCAGGAGCGTGGCGTGGATGAGCGTCCCCACCTGAGAGATGCAGGCCGACGCGCAGATGTTGGCGGCCTCCGAGAGCGCCGCGCCGGCCGAAGAGGACAGCGGCCCGGAGATGCCCGGGCGCGCCAGCAATCGCCGCCCGAGCCGCGCGGCGTCGGCTTCACGCAGCACCCACCACAGCTCGCCGCTCACCTCGCCCTCGATGCCGAAGGTGGCCGCGGTGACGCGCACGTCGCGCCCGCCCAGCAGCCAGCCGACCTGCGCGGAGGTCGCGGAGAGCACCGACGGCACGTCGACCAGCACCCCCACGTCGCCCACCAGGCGCGCCAGCATGGAGGCGGCGCGCGCGCCGCCGAGGTTCACCAGCTCGCGCAGCGCATCTTCCTGGCGCTCGGTCAGCAACGACGTCATCAGGCTGTGGCTCCGGCGCTCCGCGCAGCGAGGTGCGCCACGTCGACGACAAACACCGCCTGACCGCTGGTGAGCAGCGTCACGCCGGCGAGGCCGGGCACCTGCTCGAGCGGGCGCGTGAGGGCCGTGAGCACCACGTCTTCCTGCCCAAGAACCTGCTCGACCGCCAGCGCCAGGTGGCCAGTGTCGGTTTCTACGACGACGTGCATGGTGAGCGGCGCTCCCGATGGAGCCAGGCCCAACAGCGCGGCCAGCGGCTGCATCGGCACCGTGCCGTTGCCGAAGCGCACCTCCCCCGGCGCGGGTCGGCTCGCCGCGGCCTCCAGCACGCCGCGCACCCGGGACAGAGGGAGGCCGTAGAGCTCCTCGTTGACCATCACCACCAACAGGTCGACGCGCGCGCTGGTCAGCGGCAGCGAGAGCCGGAAGGTGGTGCCCGCGCCGCGGCGGGAGCTGATGTCCAGCGTCCCGCCGATGGACTCGACCGCGCTGCGCACCGCGTCCATGCCCACGCCGCGCCCGGAGATGTCGGTGATGACGGTGGCCGTCGACAGGCCCGGGGCGGTGGACAGCAGCAGCGCCTCCTTCTCGGGCAGGGCCTGCGCGGCCTCGGCGGTGAGCAGCCCGCGCTCCACCGCGGTGGCCTTGAGGCGCTCGACGTCCATCCCGCGGCCGTCGTCGGACACCTCCAGCACCACGCGGTCGGCGACGCGGCTGGCGCTCAGCTTCACCGTGCCGCGCGGATTCTTGCCGCGCATGCGCCGCTCCTCCGGAGGCTCCACGCCATGGTCGATGGCGTTGCGCAGCAGGTGCAGCACCGGCTCGTGCAGGGCCTCGACGATGGTGCGGTCGAGCTCCACCCCCGTGCCTTCGCTGACCAGCTCGATTTCGCGTCCGCTCCGGCGCGCGATGTCCCGGGCCGCGCGGGGGAGTCGCTCGGTCACCACGGTGAGCGGTGTCCGCTGGGTGGTCTGCACCAGCTCGTGCAGGCGCCCCACCAACTGCTGCAGGTGCGCGAGGTCCTTCGCGTGGCCGTCGCGCAGCGTGCGCCGGAGCGCCGCGACGTCGACCAGGAACTCTCCGGCCAGCCCCGCCAGGCCGTCGAGGACCTCGGCGCGGACCTTCACGGTGCGGACGGCGTCCGGCTCCGGGAGCTCGGCGGTGCCGGGGCGCGGGGTGGCGCGGCGGAGCGCCACCAGCTCCACGTCGGCCACCTGGCTGATGACGCGGGTCACGGCGTCCTGTGGCTCGGCGGTCTCCAGCTCGAGCGTGAAGAGGCCCTGCGGCAGCCGCCCGCCCTTCACCTCTTCGAGCGGCGGCTCGCACCGGGACACGGCGCCCAGCGTGGAGAGGCGCTTGTAGGCGAGGAACCCGCGCACGCCGGGCTGGGCGGCGCCGGCCACCACCCGCAGCAGCACCTCATAGTGCCCCGCGTGGCCTGCGGGCTGGCCGCGGCGCTCGACGAGCGGCGCCAGGTTGGGCGCGGAGATGGGCGGCGGGGTGGTGCCCGGGCGCAGCGAGTGCGCGGCGGCGGCCAGGTGCCGCGTCAGCTCCGTGTGGTCCGGGAAGGGCGCCTCGCGGGCCGCCGCCTGGACGTGCGCGGTGAGGGCGTCGACCGTCTGCAGCACCAGGTCGGCCACCAGTCGGTCGAAGCGGTGCGGCGCGCCGCGCACCCGGTCGAGGAGGTCCTCGAGGCGGTGGCTCAGCTGGGCGGTGGCCTCGAAGCCCATCGAGCCGGCCATGCCCTTCACCGAGTGGGCGTGGCGGAAGAGGGAGTCGATGGACTCGGCGGAGAGACGCCCCTCGAGCCGCACCAGCTCGGCGCTCAGCGCTTCGAGCTGCTCCGTGGCCTCGGTGACGAAGAGGCTCAGGTAGCGCGAGGTGTCCCAGGAGGCCGTCAACTGGCGCGCTTCTCGTTCAGGTTGCGCTCCAGCTTGTTGGCCTCGGCGCGGATGGGGTCGTTCGGCGCGGCCCTGGCCTGGATGTCCTTCGCCAGCCGCAGCGCCTCGAAGTGGTCGCCCAGCCGCACGTGCGCCAGCGCGAGGTTGTAGGCCACGCGAAACTCACCGCCCGGCACCACGGCGGCGGCCTTGTCGAGCAGCCGCCTGGCCTCGTCCCACTTCGGCGCGTCGGCGCTCTGCAGCAGACAGGTGGCGTAGTTCATCAGCACCTTCCAGTTGTCGGGCGCGCCCTTGAGGGCCTTCTGGTAGGCGTCGATGGCCTGGGCCTCGTCGCGGATGGAGTCGTAGACGTCGCCCAGGTGGAACCAGGCCTCCCAGTTCTGCGGGTCGAGCGTGAGGAGCTGCCGGGCCGCGGAGATGCTCTTGTCGCCGTCGCCCGCCATCAGCGCGAGGCGCGCCAGGTTGAGCCAGCCCTGCTTGTAGCTGGGCGCCTTCTTGAGCGAGCGCTCGGAGTAGGTCACGGCGGTCACCGGGTCGTGCAGCATCATGCAGCAGGCGATGGCCTTCTCGAGCAGGGCCGGGTGCTCGCCCGCGGCCTTGAGGCCGGCGTTCAGCGTGGCCAGCGCGTCTTTGTAGCGCTGCTGGCTGAACTGCACGTCGGCCAGCGAGGCCCACGCGTCGAGGCTCCCGGGCGCCACCCTGGTGGCCCGCGTCAGGGAGTCGAGGGCGAGCTCCAGCTGCTTGATTTCGACCTGCGCGAAGCCCACGGCGATGAGCGGGTCCGGGTTGCGCGGCGCCAACTGCACCGCGCGCAGCAGGTAGGGGATGCCGTGCCCGGCCTTCTTCTGGGCGAGGAGCAGCCGGCCCATGTTGTACTGGGCGAGGTAGTTGTCGCGGCCCAGCTGGGCGCCCTTCTCGAGGTGCGGGAGCGCGCCGGGCAGGTCGCCGCTGGCCTCGTGCACCAGCCCGAGGAAGGTCCAGGACAGCGGGTTCTGCGGCGCCAGGCGCACCGCCGCGTTGGCGAAGACGCGCGCCTCTTCCACCTGACGGCGGTAGATGGCGATGCGCGCCATGCCCAGGTGGCTCTCCACGATGGCGGGGTTGCGGTCCAGCACCTGCTGGAACTTGCTCGTCGCCTCGGGGAACCGGCCGGCCACCGTCGCGGCCTCGGCTTCCTTCACCAGCGTCAGGGTCTCCTGCGCCGTGCCCTGCTTCTTCTCGTGCTCGTCGAAGAGCTTCTTCGCCTCTGCGAACTTCTGCGCCTTCAGCGCGGCCATGCCCTGCTTGAAGAGCCCGGTCTGTTGCGATGCCATGCGCGAAGTGTGGCCCGACCGCGCCACGCTGGCCAGCGGGAAGGCGTCGCCCTCAGGCGGCGCGGAGCTCCATCAGCGTGTGCGAGACGCCGAGGTGCGGCACCAGCGTCTCCACGCGCAGCCCGGCCTTCGCCGCCAGCGCGGTCATCACGCGCGAGTGGTACATGCGTGAGTTCCCGTTGGCGATGCAGGTGAAGTACAGCGAGGTGCCGATGACCGAGAAGCGCGCGGCCTCGTGGCGCTGGAGGTCCCAGTAGGTCTCGAGGATGAAGACGCGGGAGTCGGGCCGCATGGCGGCGCGCACGCGGGAGAGGATCGACACCACCTCGTCTTCGCCGAAGCAGTCGAGGAACTGGGAGAGCCAGTAGGCGTCGCCGCCAGCGGGCAGCGGCGCCTGCGGGTCGAGGAGGTTGGTGGGCGCGTACACCGCGCGGTCGCCGAAGGCGGTGAGGTTCTCCTGCGCCACCGTCAGCTGTCCCGGGAGGTCGACCAGGGTGACGCGGGTGTCGGGCCGCTGGCTCAGCACCAGGTTCGTGAAGCGGCCGGTGTTGGCGCCGATGTCGACGATGTGTTTGCCCGTCGCCAGCACGCGGGGGAGGCACGCCTCGAAGACGCCGTCGGAATAGAAGTGGTCGAAGTCGAACCATGCGCGCTTCACTTCGGGCGGGAGCGACTTGAGCGCCTCGTACACCGTCTTCGCGCCGGTGGAGTCGATGGCCGGGAGCCCGGCGGGGCGGCCCTCGAGCAGCGCCTCGCGGAGGTTGAAGGCGCCCTGGTAGCAGACGTGGTGGTTGAACTCGGCGTTGACGCGGGTGAGCGGATCTCTCAGCCAGTACGCCCCCATGTGCGTCATGACGAAGCGGGGCTCGTCGGCGCCGGGCTCGTCGCAGCTGCACAGGCCGGAGGCGAGGCCCGCCTCCAGCATCAGCGCCGACGCGTAGAGCGGCACCTCGGTGGCGGCGGTGGCCTCGCGCGCGGTGAGGCCCTTCTGCCGCGCAGCGGAGAGGCGTTCGAGGATTCCGCAGTCACGCAGGGCACGACAGGCCTGGAACATGAGGGGGGCAAAGGCCAGGCGCTGCGCGGCGAAGCGGGCCTGCGTGTTGGCGTCGGAGCTCGTCTCCATCATGAGTCTGTCCAGAAGGGGAAGAAGTTGAACCAATTCAAGGGGGCGCGGCGAGTGAACTCCTCTAACGTATGCGCGTAACGCTGTGCCTCCTTTTCAAGGGCCGCGTCGCGACCCTGGCGAGGCAACTCGATGCGTTGACTCAGCGTGACACAGTGCAGCTCGTACCGAGAGGGCGCGTCGTAGATTCCAGCCACGAAGTACACGGGACATTGCAGCACGTGCGCCAGTACGTACGGGCCCACGGGAAGTTTCGCGGTGCCGCCGAGGAAGGAGACGTTCACGTCGCGCCCCGGGCGGTCGGTGCGTCGGTCGCCCAGCATCGCCACCAGCTCGCCGCGCTCGCAGGCCTCCTTCACCTGCAGCAGGCTCAGGGGGTCGTCCTGTTTGAGTTCCAACAGACGGAAGCGCACGTTGCCGGCGAGCTGCTGGAGAATGGCGTTCACCATCTGGGCGTTGGCGAAGTCCGCCAGCACCAGCAGCGGCACGTCGTACTTCTGCGCCAGCGTGCGCATGGCCTCGAAGCTGCCGAGGTGGGAGCCGATGAGCAGCGCGCCCTTCTTCGCGCGCACCGCGGCCATGAGCT
>CALNBU010000306.1 GCA_937875615.1 uncultured Archangium sp. | reverse complement strand
GGCGACGAGGCCGAGGCGGCCCGCCTCTCGGCGCTGGGTGACGTGGCCTGGCACGCCAACAACGCCGACCAGGCGCTGCAGCACTACGCCGCGGCCTGGCAGCAGGCGCCGTCGCCGGAGCTGTCCCTGAAGATCGGAGAGATCTTCTTCCAGAAGCAGATGCTGGCCGACGCGAAGAAGTGGTGGGCCCGGTACCGCCGCGACACGCCCTCCGGCCCGTCGCTCCCCTACATCGACCAGCGCCTCAACGGTCAGTGAAGGCCGGGCGCCTCTCGCCCGGTGCGCTGCACGTACTCCACGTAGCCGCCGCCGTAGGGCACCGGCCCGTCGGCCGTCAGCTCCAGCACCCGGTTGCTCAGCTCCGAGAGGAAGTGACGGTCGTGGGAGACGAAGATCATGGTGCCGCTGAAGCCCTTGAGCGCGTCGATCAACATCTCCTTGGTGGCGAGGTCGATGTGGTTGGTGGGCTCGTCGAGCACCAACAGGTTGGGCGGGTCGAACAACATCAGCGCCATCACCAGGCGCGCCTTCTCTCCGCCTGACAGCACCCGCACCAGCTTGTCGACCTCGTCCTTGGGGAAGCCGAAGCAGCCCGCCAGCGTGCGCAGCGTGCCCTCCGAGGAGCGGGGGAAGGCGTCGACCAGTGTGTTCCACACCGTCTTCTGGCCATCGAGCACGTCCATGGCGTGCTGCGCGAAGTAGCCCAGCTTCACCGACGCGCCGACGGTGACGGTGCCGGAGTCGGGCCTGGACTCGCCCGCGATCATCTTGAGGAGCGTCGACTTGCCGGCGCCGTTGATGCCCATCACCGCCCAGCGCTCCTGCCGGCGGAGCAGGAAGTCGAGGCCGGCGTAGATGGTGAGATCTCCGTAGGCCTTGTTCACGCCCACCAGCTTCGCCACGTCCTCGCCAGATCTCGGCGCCGGCTTGAAGTCGAAGTTGACCTTCTCGTGGCGGCGGGGCGGCTCCACGCGGTCGATCTTCTCGAGCTTCTTCACCCGCGACTGCACCTGCGCGGCGTGCGACGCGCGGGCCTTGAACCGCTCGATGAAGGCCAGCTCCTTCTTCAGCATGGCCTGCTGCCGCTCGAAGGTGGCCTGCTGCTGGGCGTCGGCCTGCGCGCGCTGCGCCACGTAGTACTCGTAGTTGCCGGAGTAGGAGGTCAGCTCGCCGCCGTCGATCTCCAGCACCCGGTTGCACACCCGGTTGAGGAACTCGCGGTCGTGCGAGGTCATCAGCAGCGCGCCCTCGTAGCGCTTGAGGAAGTTCTCCAGCCAGATGAGCGACTCGAGATCGAGGTGGTTGGTGGGCTCGTCGAGCAGCATGGCGTCGGGCTGCATGAGGAGGATGCGCGCCAGCGCCACGCGCATCTTCCAGCCGCCCGACAGCGCGCCCACGTCGCCGTCGACCACCGACTCACGAAAGCCCAGGCCCGCCAGGATCTCCCGCGCCCGGCCGTCGAGGGCGTAGCCGCCCAGCTCGTCGAAGCGGGCCTGCACCTCGCCGAAGCGCTCCACGTTCTGGTCGAGGGCGTCGGCCTGCTCCGGGTCCGCCAGGGCCGCCTCGAGGCGCTTGAGCTCGGAGGCCACCTCGGCCACCGGGCCGGCGCCCTCCAGCACGGCGTCGATCACGCTCATGCCCGACATCTCGCCGACGTCCTGCCGGAAGTAGCCGATGCTGACGCCGCGGTCGATCGACACCTGCCCCTCGTCGGGCGTCTCCTCCTTCACCACGCAGCGGAAGAGCGTCGACTTGCCGGAGCCGTTGGGGCCGACGAGGCCCACCTTTTCACCCTTGTGGAGCGCCGCGGAGGCCTCGATGAAGAGGATCTGCTGGCCGTGCTGGAGCGAGACGTTGTCGAAGCGGATCATGACGCGCGCGCCATGCCACAGCGAGCGCCCGCGCGCTACGGCTCCCCGCGCAGCTCCAGCGCCTTCTGTCGGGCGGCGGCGGCGCCCCGGGCGTCGCCCAGCGCGGCCTTCGCGGCGGCGAGG
>CALNBU010000305.1 GCA_937875615.1 uncultured Archangium sp. | reverse complement strand
GGTGGCGCTCGCGCTGGGCGCGGCGCTGCGCCTGGCCCAGCTGCTGCCGTCGCGGCGCCTGCTCGCCCTCGCGGGCGCCTCCGGCGCGCTGGCGTGGCTGGGGCTGTGCCTGGTGGCGGCGGCGCTGCTGCGCTCGCTCCGACCGCCGCCGTAGCAGCGCCCGACGGGAAGTGAGTACGGTCGCTCGCGTGCTCCGGCGCCTCCTCATCTTCCTCGCGGCGTGCGCGGTGCTGTTCTCCATCGCCAGCCTCGCGCTGCTGAACGGCGGCCTGTTGCCCAGGCTCACCAACCTCGACCCGGGCGTCTTCACCATCGACTTCGGCGCGGCCCGCTGGCGGCCGCCCTTCGGCGTGGCGGTCGAGAAGCTCGAGCTGAAAATCCAGAGCGACGGCTACCGCATCCGGGTGCTGGCGGACGAGGCCGCGGGCACCTTTCGCCCGGCGCCGATGCGGAAGCTGCGGGTGGCCTTCACCGACATCACCGCGCGCGGCGTCGCGGTGCACGTCCAGCTCCCCGAGCCCGCCAGCGGCACGCCCCGAGAGCGCCTGCCGCCGATGGCGGACTTCGCGCCCGCCACGCCCACGCCCGAGCCGCTGGTGTCGGCGGAGCTCACGGACCTGCGCGACGTGCAGGTGCGCGAGGTGTGGGTCGACGGCTTCCGCTACGTCGGCGACGTGGGCGTCTCCGGCGGCTTCGCCCTCGAGCCGAAACAGACCCTCACCATTCACCCCGCCCACGTCACCCTCGACGGCGGCGTGGTGGCGCTGCCCAACGGCCTGGAGGCCAGGCTCCAGCCCTCGACCGTCTCCGGGCGCGTCGACGCCATGCCCCTCGACATCCCCGCCCAGCAGCGGATGCTGCGCGCCGTCGACGCCGACGTGAAGCTCGGCCTGCACGCCCCCAACCTCAACTTCTTCAACAGCCTGCTCTTCGCCGAGGTGCCGGAGGTGCGGCTGCTCTACGGCGCGGGCGAGGTGACGTTGAACGTGCGCGTCGAGCGCGGCGTGGTGGGCGAAGGCAGCGAGGTCATCGTGGCGCCGCGCAAGCTCGGGGTGCGGGTGCCGCACTTCGACATCGTGGGCCGGGCCTCCATCGCGGTGAAGGCCCTGAGCCATCACGCGGTGGCCACGCTCTCGCTCCCAGACTTCGAGCTGGACCTCCGCGAGAACGACACCCTGGTGGCCAGCGGCGCCGGCTTCACGCTGCGCGCGAAGGCCGCGCCGCTCGACCTCACCGAGCTGCGCGACGTGGAGGTGAGCCTCACGCTCGAGCAGGCGCGCGCCGCGGACCTGCGCTTCCTCGACCGCTTCATCCCCGAGCGCTCCGGCGTGACCCTGGTGGGCGGCACCGGACACCTCAGCGCGGAGGCGGCGCTGTCCACGAAGACCCGGAAGGCCAGCGGGCTGCTGTCGCTCAAGGCCTCGCGGCTGGAGCTGCGCAACCGGGGAGCCCACGTGGCTGGCGCGGCGGAGGTCTCCGCGGTCCTCAACAGCTTCGACCTGCGCCGGAACACCTTCGACCTCGGCGGCACCAACGTGAAGCTCACCGGGGTCACGGTGAAGGCCCACCAGGTCGCCTACCGCGGCGTCGACCTCAGCGCGGTGGCCCCCAGGGCCCTCTTCGCGCCCGACGGAGACCACCCGGTGCAGGCCTCGCTGGCGGTGGGCGTCAGCAACCTGCAGCCGCTGATGGCCATCATCTCCGCCAACGTCGAGCTGCCCGGCATCGTGGTGGGGCTGCTCGACATCCCCGACGTGGCCGCGGCGGCCGAGCTCGACGTCAAGCGAAACACCGTCACCCTGGCGCCGATGACGCTCACCGCGCGCGGCCTCCACGTCGATGCCCGCATGGTGCTCACGGAGACCGCGAAGAAGGAGCTCGAGCCCCACGGCGCCGCCTTCGCGAAGCTGGGCCCCTTCACCGTGGGCCTCGGCTTCGACGGCGGCACGGTGACCCCGGTCATCTTCGGCGCGCCGGAGTGGTACGCAAGGCAGCTCGACGCGGGCGCGCCCCCGTAGAACCTCCAGCTCGCGGCGCGGAAGTCCCGGGATGCCTCCCCGCGCTGCCGTAGAGTGCCCGGCCCATGGCCGTCGAGCTCCTCGTCATCCTCTTCCTGGTGCTGGCCAACGGCGTGCTGGCCGGCGCGGAAATCGCCATCATCTCGGCCCGCCTCAGGGAGCTGGCCGGACGGGGCAGCCACGCCGCGCGCGCCGCGCTGGCCCTGCGCACCCAGCCCGAGCGCTTCTTCGCCACCGTGCAGGTGGGCATCACCGTGGTGGGCGCGTCGGCGAGCGCCTTCGGCGGCGCCACCCTGGCCGAAGACCTCGGCGCGGTGCTGGCCGGCATCCCCGCCGTGGCGCCCATCGCGAAGGAGCTCTCGCTGGTGGTGGTGGTGACCGTGGTCTCCTACCTCTCGCTGGTGCTGGGCGAGCTGGTGCCGAAGTCCCTGGCGATGAAGTCGGCGGAGACCTACGCGCTGTTCATCGCCCGTCCGCTGCGCTGGCTCTCCACGCTGTTCCGGCCGCTCATCTGGTTCCTCACCCTCAGCTCCAACGTGGTGCTGCGGCCCTTCCGGGACCGCACCAGCTTCACCGAGGCCCGCCTCTCCGCCGAGGAGCTGGTGCAGCTGGTCGACGAGGCCGCCAGCGCGGGCACGGTGAACAAGGGGGCCGGAGAAATCGCGGCCCGCGCGCTGGAGCTCCCGGAGCTGGTCGCCGCCGACGTGATGGTGCCGCGCACCAGCGTGGTGGCCCTGCGCAGGGACGCCTCGGTCACGCAGCTGCGGCAGCTCCTGCTGGAGTACACCCACGCCCGCTTCCCCGTGTACGAGGGCGAGCTCGACCGGGTGGTGGGCTACCTCAGCACCCGGGACGTCATCAACCTCGCCTGG
>CALNBU010000304.1 GCA_937875615.1 uncultured Archangium sp. | reverse complement strand
CGCCCCCGCCGCGCGCCTCAAGTTCCACGTGCAGTCCACGCCGGAGGGCGCCAGCGTGGTGGTGCACGGCCGCTCGCTGGGGGTGACGCCGCTGGTGCTGGAGCAACAGCCCGGCGTGGCGCTGCCGCTCCGGTTGGAGAAGCCCGGCTTCGCGCCGGTGGAGGTGGTGCTGTCGGGCGAAGGCGCCCGCGCCGACTTCACCGCCACCCTGACGCCGCTGCCGCCGCCCGCACCGCACCGCACCGCCCCGCTGAAGACGCCCGACTTCGAACCGCAGCGCGACCTCTGAGCGTCGCCGCCCGCTACTCGCACGCGACGAAGTAGCGCACCTCGACGCTGGCCCCAGGCGGCGGCGCCGTCACAAGCTCGATGGCGTTGAGCTGCGGCAGGTAGACGAAGTGGGCTGGGTCCACCGGCATGGCGTCGACCCACACCACGAAGGGCGCCGCGGCATCGGGTGCGCCCTGCAGAAAGAAGCGCCGCTGCGAGGCCGTGGTGGCGACGCGCAGCGCCTCGACCCCTGCGTCTGCGCCTTCACACAGGTTGACGATGACGCCACCAGAGCGGGACGCCATGGTTCTGAAGCGCGCGTCTCTGTCGATCACGCCACTTCTTGGCGGCAGGCAGGAATAGTAGGGGAGCCGGGTCACGAAGCTCCACGTCGTCTCTCGGCCCGTCGCCGCGCTGAGCAGCTCCCAGTAATAGAGTGGCGACATGGGGAAGAGGTACTCGCACCCGGGGTACACCAGGCAATACTCGTCCCAGCGAAACCGGCTCGAATCATCGTTGCGCATGGTGTAGCCAACGAGCGAGAGGGGCACGCCCGGCCGCCGGAATCCCGCATTCATCCCCGAGACGTTGGGCTCCTCGAAGGCGCGCACCCCGGCCTCGAATATGGCCGCGGAATCACCAGTCCGAAAGACGATGAAGTGCGACAGCGCGTCGTCGACCAACTCGTTCAGGCGCTCGCCGGCGGCCGGAGTCGCCCCGGTCACCACGCCATCCACAGGCTGGCCACCGTCGGGGAGCCGCACCAGCGCGCCCATCGGCCAATACCGATTGACCTCCGTGGGGAAGGGGGTGGCGTTCTGGTCCCAGTCTCCAGCTATGACGCCCGCGCGCACGTCGACGCCGTCCTCAACCAACCGCAGCAGCAACTGGCGCAGGTAACGCTGCATGCCCGCCATCGTGTAAAACTCGTAGTACTCATAGCTGCTGGCGTCGGGCGAGAACGGCTCCCCGGTGTCGCCCCTGTTGCCGTGGACAACGAACAACAAGTCGAGCGCCGTGTCGGCGCGCTGCACGAAGGACTCGGTGACGGCGCCAGCCGGTACACCTTCGCCGCGCAAGGCGAGGTGCCGCGTACCGTTACCCAGGCGCACCCCCAGCGTCCCTGCGGTGCCCCCGACGGAGGTCGGCGTGAAGTGCACCGTCACCTCGGCCCGCTCCGCCACCCCCAACGTCACCTCACCCGCATCGGCCGAAAACCCCGCGCACTGCACCGTGGCACCCAGCACCGTCTGGGTGCCAGTACACAGGTTGTAGACGCCAGCAGGCCGCGACACCCGGCAACCGACGGGCACCTGACCAAAGTCGACTGGCGCGGGCCGGACATCTGCGCAGAAGGGCGCGTGCGCCGCCTTCAGCTGTACCACCTGGCCTGTCGTGCCCGCCGTGTTCGCCTCGAAGCGCAGCGCCCCCATCCGCAGCCCCTGGAAGTCCCACCCGACGGCCTGCACCTCCAGCTCCACCGACTCCGACGCCGCCAACTGCAAACTCTCGACGCGCCCACCCACCAGCGAGAAGGTGGGCACCACGTCGTCTTCGACGTCGATGGCCGAAAGAAAGCACCTGGACGCAGGGTCGAGGTTGGACAACCGGACGTGCTGGGTGCGCACCTCGCCACCGGAGAGGAGGCCGAAGTCGAGCCCCGTCGGACTGACGGCCAGCTGGCACGGCGGAACCTCGAGCGCCGTCGCCACCGCCTCCACCACCCGTTGCGGAGACACCCCATCATTCGACTCCACCCGAAGGCCGAAGCGCAGCAGCCCTTCATCGGCCGGCGTCAACCGCACCTCCACGGCCAGCGCACCACCGGGTGAGATGCCGCCCGGCGGCACCGCCCCCAACGCGACGGCGACATCGTGCGCCCGCACACCACCGTCTCTCTCTTCGAAGGCCACCGCGGTCACATGGAGATTGAGGTCGTCGCCCGCATCGGGCGGCAGGGTGCCCACGTTGCGCAACCACAGCCGCCGCGTCGTCGGTGGCGCGCCGACTGCACTCCACGCCACCTGCCCGTAGCTCAGCGGCTCGGGCATCACCGTCAACTGCGGCCCGCCACCCCGCACCGTCACCGGAATGGCTCCCGCTGGGGCGCTGACCTGAGAGGTCTCGAAGCTGATGAGGCCCGCTTGTAGTCCCAGCGCCGTGGGCCGACAGCCCACCTCCACCTGCACCGATGACTCAGGCGCCACCACCAGCCCGGCCTCCACACCGTACACCTCCGCCGGCCCCGTGGCAGCGAACGCACGCACCGTCGCCAGCTGACGGGCATGGTTGTGGAATGTCACCGTCCGCCGGGCGGCGGCGTCGACGGGCACCCAACCACAGTCCAGCGCCGCGGGCGCCCACTCCAGCAGCGACGTCACCCCCACCCCGCGCAGCTCGATGGGGAGAATCGGGCACGTCGCGTCGACCTGCCCGTGCGCGACGGCGAGCCAGGCCCGCGCCCCGGTGGGCGCGAAGTGGGCAAAAAAGTCCGCGGAGGTGCGCGGCGCGACGCTCTGTGCCTCTGGCTGCCATGAGAAGGCGGCGCCCGACGCACCGCCGGCGCGAAACAACTGCGTCGTCTGCGCCTGCGGCGTCTCATTGGTCAGCGTAAAGGTCACCGTCCCCACCTCGCCCACCTGCACGGCCCCGAAGTCGAGGCTCGCCGGCAACGCGCACCTCGAGGCGTAGCCCCGCCCGCGCAACCGCAGCGTCAACGTCGCGGGCGCCGCGCCGCCCTCCAGCGTCACCTCGACGCGCGCCTCGAACTCGCGGCGGGCGCTGACGCCGTCATCCTCTGGCGTGAAGGAGACTGTCCAGGTGACTGCCTCCGTCGCCGCCAGCGCCTTCTCCAGACCGCCGCCAGCGTAGGGGGCGGTCGCCGCAGGCACCGACGCCCGCAACGCCCCGCGCCCCCGGTTGACGAGCGACACCTCTCGCGTCACCACCTCACCAAAGCGGACGTCCCCGAAGTCCACTGTGGCAACGTCCTCCGCAACCTCCACGCCCGGCGTCGCCTGCCAGGCCCCCTCGCCACGCACCTCATCAGGCCCTCCGTCACAGCGACAGCCGGCGATGGCCAACGCCACAACAAGACAGAGAACATTGGCGCGCGCAGCACTCATGGTCAGAATGGCGTACAGACCAAAGCGCCAACCTCGCTCTTCTCCTGACACACCCATGTCCGTCATTCCCTCACCACCATTCAGCACACCTGAATTGCTCGCAATGGTCGCATTGGTAACACCTGCTCAGCCCAACACGGAGACTCCCGCGCGGCGCTCTCACACCGAGCACAGTCCACCCATCGACTGTAGACTCAATGAGACTGCACGCGAAGCCGTGTACAACCGGTAACGGCGCAGTGCTTTGACCGACCTTGCTACACCTTGTTCTCGCTGCGCTTGAGCAGCCGTTCGATGTTGCCCCGGTGCGTCAGCAGCATCGCCACCAGCAGGCCCACGCCCAACAGCGCCGAGGGCCGCGGCGCGTCGAGCACGAAGGCCGCGACCACCGCCGTCAGGCCGCCCAGGAGCGAGCCCACCGAGCTGACGCGCGTGAGCGCCAGCACCAGCAACCACACCACGAAGCCCAGCAGCGCCGGGAGCGGCAGCAGCACCAGCAGCACGCCCAGCGCGGTGGCCACGCCCTTGCCGCCCTTGAAGCGCAACCACACCGGGAAGACGTGCCCCAGGAAGGCCGCCACGGCGGTGGCCACGTGCAGCACCGGCTCCGAGGGGAAGAGGTGCAGGGAGAGCCACACCGGGAGCGCGCCCTTGGCCGCGTCGAGCACCAGCACCAGCGCGCCCAACTTCTTCCCCGCCACGCGCGCCACGTTGGTGGCTCCGATGTTGCCGCTGCCGGCCGCGCGCACGTCCTTCTTCGCGAAGCGCGCCGCCACCAGCACCCCGAAGGGAATCGAGCCGCTCAGGTACCCCACCACCACGAAGAGCCAATGCATGTCAGTGCCAGTGCAGCTGGGTGTGCGCGAAGATGACCCACGCGTAGTTGAGACCGAACAGGAGCAGCGCACCCCAGCGCACGAAGCGCCACTCCCGGTCGTTCAACACCAGCTCCGGCACCGGCGCGCGGAACAGCAGGTGCGCGGCGCTCAGCACGATGCACAGCGCGAAGACCGCCGCGGCCACCGTGCCCAGCGGGTTGGCCTTCAGCGCGCCCAGCACGTTGAGGTGCGCGAAGCGGTCGGCCACGCGGGTCAGACCGCACCCGGGGCAAGGGATGCCCGTCAACTTGCGGAAGCCGCACCCCCAGAAGGGCACCAGGGTGGCGATGGGGACCCAGCGCGCGATGGCGAAGCCCACCACCCCCACCAGCGCCAGCGCGTCGATGGGCCCGAAGGTGCGGTTCCTGGCTGGAATGACGAGCTGCATCTTTTCGGAGCGGGCTGTTTCGACTACGGGGCCCTTTATATGCACGTCCTTCTCCTCGCGCTCGTGTTGACTGCCGACCCCGCCTCCGCCGAGCCGATGGTGCGCGGTGAGAAGCTCTCGGGCACCACCCGCGTGGAGCTGGCGAAGCTGATGGCCTCACCCGCCGACTTCGAAGGGAAGACCGTCACCGTGGAGGCCACGGTGCGCAAGGCCTGCGAGAAGAAGGGCTGCTGGATGGAGCTCACCGGCGCGGACCCCAGGGGCCCCGGCATCCGCGTCACCTTCAAGGACTACGGCTTCTTCGTGCCGCTCGACTCCGCGGGGGCGACGGCGAAGGTGGAGGGCGTGGTGAAGGTGGCCGAGCTGGCCGAGGCGCGGGCGAAGCACTACGAGGCCGAGGGCGCCACCGTGCCGAAGGGCAAGGACGGAAAGTACCGCGAGGTGCAGCTGGTGGCCTCCGGCGTCGAGCTCCGTCGGTAGCGTGCGCGCCTACACCATGCGCGGCGTGCAGGGCGCGGCGGATCGCGCCGTGGCGCTCGCGCGCGAAGCGCTCCTGAAGGACCAGCCCGGCTCGCTGCTGCACGACGTGCAGGGAGACCCGCGCTTCCAGCACCGCGGCGTCGACCTGCTGTGGCAGTGGGCCGACGGCCAGGTCTTCGGCGTGGAGGTCAAGGGCGACCGCCAGGGCTTCCGCCGCGGCACCTACTTCTTCGAGCTGGTCAGCAACGCCGAGAAGGGCTCGCCGGGCTGCTTCCTCTATTCGACGGCCGACCTCTACGTGTACGTCTTCGTCGACGCGCGGCAGGTGCACGTGCTCACGCTGAACGCGGTGCGCGAGTGGTTCGTGCCGCGGGCAAAACAGTACAAGCTCAAGACCACGAAGACCCGCACCGGCGCGCTGCTCTACACCACGGTGGGCGCGGCGGTGCCCATCCGCGAGGTGCGCGAGGGCGTGCCCGGCGCGGTGCAGGTCCACGCGCCCTGACTACGGGCGATGCAGCTGCGCCAGCACGCGCCGGGTGTTCGGCGTCAGCAGCGCGTCGTCGGGCCACACACCGGAGACCCGCGCCTTCGCGTAGAGAGCCTCCATCACCCGCACCGGGCGGCCGTCTGGCCCGAGCGCGACCTCCACCGCGGGCACCAACCCGCACAGCGTGAAGCCGCGACGCTCGGCCATCAGCTGCTGAATCTTCGTCGACAGGGTGACCCAGGTGAGCAGCAGCTCCGCGCCCGTCAATTCACCCAGCGCCTCGAACAACGGGAACCCCAGCGCGCCGAGGAACCCGGCCCGGGCGGCGGGCGCGAGGACCGCCAGGCGGCCGTGCAGCGTGCGCGCCGGGCGCTGGCGCTCGAACGCCTGGAAGCCCACCACCTCGCCCTCCTGACAGATGGCGAACACGAAGAAGTCGCCGTCGGCGACGAAGACGCGGGCCCCGAGGAACGCCGGCTCCAGGAAGACCGACTCCGCGCCCACCGCCGCCGACGGGTACCAGGCGCGCAGCAGGGCGGGCAGCGCCGCCTGCTCCTCCGGCGTCCACGCGCGGAGCGTCACCCCGGGCGGGATGGGGGCGTGCGCGCAGAGCGTCTCCAGCGAGGGCCACGACATCGACATACGCCGCGCTCTAGCTCACGGCGTCAGCCTGTCAGCCGCCTTCTTCGCCGCAGCGAGGAACTTCGCCAGCGCCTTCGGCGCCTGCTTCGCGCCCTCCGTCAGCTCGTAGCGTCCGCCCGCGAGCGGCTCGCCGGTGGTGGCGCGCAACATCGCCACCACCACCCGGCTCTTCGCTTCGGTGAGCTCCGTCGCGTCGAGCGTCACCACCGCCAGCGCGCCCCGCGCCCGCCCCGCCACGCCGAGGCACGGCCCCAGGCGACACCCCTCCACCGGGAGCTCTGACTCGTCGATGCGCACCGCGCGCACGCCCGCCCTCGTCAGCGCGTCGGCCAGGTCCTGCGCGTACCGCCGCGAGACGTCTTCATAGATGGCGTCGGGCTCGGAGATGTCGATGACCGCCACCACCGGCGCCTGCGCCATCACCACCAGAGCGAGCCACGTCAACATGCGCGACGAAGAGAGCACGGCGCGCCCCGGCGTCAACAGCCCTGTTGCGCCCCGCCCGTTCGTCGCTCTGCCCCACGGTAAGGCAGGTGAAAGCGGCGGAGGCCTTATGTAGTTTGGCGACTGATGGCCACGAAGCATCGTCCGCATCAGGGCGACAGTGACACCGGAGTCGCGACAGAGACGAAGCGGAAGGAGCAGCTCAAGAAGCCGCCTCTCTTCCGCGTGCTCTTCCACAACGACAACTACACCACCATGGAGTTCGTCATCTTCGTGCTCCAGACCGTCTTCAACAAGAGCGAGACCGATTCCATGCTCATCATGCTCAACGTGCACCGCACGGGCCTCGGGGTGGCCGGCGTGTACACGAAGGACGTCGCCGAGACGAAGGTCGCGAAGACCCACGCCATGGCCAAAGAAGCCGAGTACCCCCTCAAGCTGTCCATCGAACCCGAGGAGCCCTGAGTCATGGCCTCACCCATCATCGCCAAAGAGCTTCAGTCCTCTATCCGCTTCGCGCTGGCCGAGGCCTCGCGCATGCGCCACGAATACCTGACGCTGGAGCACCTGCTGCTGGGCCTGCTCAAGGACCCGCGCACGCTGGAGGTGCTCAAGGCCTGCGGCGGGAAGCCCGACCGGCTCCGCGCGAAGCTGGAGCAGTTCCTCGAAGAGACGGTGGAGAAGCTGCCGGAAGACGAAGACAAGGAGCCACAGCAGACCATCGGCGTGGAGCGCGTGCTGCAGCGCGCCGCCTACCACGCGGTGTCCGCCGAGCAGAAGGTGATGGACTCCGCCGACGTGCTGGTGGCGCTCTTCCGCGAGGCCGACGCGCAGGCGCTCTTCTTCCTCAAGGAAGAGGGCGTCACCCGCTTCGACCTCCTCAACTACGTCTCGCACGGCATCCGCAAGGAGGGCGCCGGCGACGGCAACGG
The DNA here is from genome assembly GCA_937875615.1 of uncultured Archangium sp. GTDB lineage: Bacteria > Myxococcota > Myxococcia > Myxococcales > Myxococcaceae > Archangium_A. Next base: position 225 of record CALNBU010000304.1, on the reverse strand, counting down.
AGGGGAAGAGCACGAGGGCGCCGGCGTGGGCGCCGACGATGACGACGGGGCGGGCGCCGCCAGGAACCCCCTCGAGGCCTACTGCACCGAGCTGACCGCCGAGGCCGCCGCCGGGAACATCGACCCGCTCATCGGCCGCAAGCTGGAGCTGGAGCGCACGGTGCAGGTGCTCTGCCGGCGCCGCAAGAACAACCCGCTGTACGTGGGCGATGCAGGCGTGGGCAA
>CALNBU010000303.1 GCA_937875615.1 uncultured Archangium sp. | reverse complement strand
CATCAACGAGTGGAAGAGGCGGCTGCGGTGAAGCTGGCCATCCCCGCTCCGCCGCGCGCGGTGACGCTGCGGCAGATTCCGGGCGCGGTGCGTCGGGTGGGCCTCACCGTCGCCGTGGCGCTGGGGTCGACGTTGTTGGTCTGGGCGTTGGTGGCCTGGGCGCAGCGCCCGCTCGCCGCCCAGCGGGATTTCCTGGCCCGCGCGGTGGAGGTGGAGGCGCGGGTGGCGGAGGTCAGCCTTCCGCCCGTCGCGCAGCGGGAGACCCGGAGCGCGAGGCTTCGCGTCATCTACCGCCTCGACGGCCGGGACTACGCGGCGTCGGGGGTGACGCTCGGCGGGGTGCGGGCGGAGCAGCTCTTTCAAGGGGCGCCGCTGACGGTGCTGGTCGACCCGGCCCGGCCGTCGCTCGCGCAGGACGCGGAGAGTGCGCGCGCGGGGGCGGGGTGGGTGTGGCTGGGCTTCTTCGTGCTGGGCCTGGGCGTGGTGTTGGGCGGGCTGGCGGTGGCGGTGGTGGTGCGGCGCGACGTGCGCCGGGAGCTGGACCCGCTGCGCGTGGGCGCGCTGGTGTGGCTGACCCCCGAGGCGCCGCTGCCCGAGACGAAGGATGAGCTGCGTTTCCCCGCGCACTACTACCGCGACGACGTGAAGCACGAGGTGCTGGCGCGGGTGCGGCCGGGGCGGCGCCCGGTGCGCAACGGAGAGAAGGTGCTGGCGGCGGTGCTGCCCTCGCTGCCCCGGTGGGCGCGGGTGGTGGACGAGGCGCTGGCGCGGGACCTGGGCTGGTACCGCAACGGCTAGCTGCGCTCAGTCGTGGAAGAAGCAGTCGATGGCCGGCGCGCCGAAGAACTCGCGCGGGTGAGCGCCGTCGCTGCGCACCCGCCCGACGCCGGTGAGGCGCGGCTTGTTGTCGGGTGGAGCCGCCTGGGGCGCGACCACCGCCAGCAGCTTGTTGAGGCGATCTCTGGGCAAGGCCACCACCAGCAGGCCGGTGTTGGCGACGTCGACCGCCTCGAAGTCGTTGAGCCGCTTCCACCCGCGCATGGGCCCCTCGTGGCGGAGCCAGTCGCAGGTCTGCGCCAGCGTCAACTCCCGGGCGCCGACGAAGTGGGGAATCTCGCAGCTCATGGCCCGGCTGAGGTCCCAGACGAAGATGTGCGCGCGCGGCTTGCCCGGCGCGTCGTCGTCGTAGCGGGGGTTGGTGGTCACCGCGAACTGCTTGATGGCCTGCTCGTACAGCTCCCGGGAGCGCTTGCCGAGGCGGTTCACCAGCGGTGGCTGCACGGCCTTCCACAGGTCGCGGCCCTTCACCGCGTCGGGCGCGGTCTTTCCGTCGAAGCGCGGCAGCGCCTTGAAGTTCCCGGTGTCCTTCGAGGACTGAGGGAGCTGCAGCGCCGGCATGGCCAGCAGCGAGTCCCGGCGTCGGGCGGCGGTGGTGTCCTGGAAGTCGGACCCGTAGGTGGCCTTCTGATGCGAGGTCAGCATCGAGTTCAGCACCCGGGCGTTGTGCTCGGTGTCGTTCAGCGGCTTCCCAGCCACGGGCGTCGGCTCCGGCTCCGGTGGCTTCTTCTGTGATGACGAGCCTTTCCCCTGCGACATGGCGGCGACTCTACATCGCTTCGGCCGTTTTTTTGCCGTCGTGTGTGTCGCGTGGTCACATCGTGGTCCCTGTAGCGCCATGTTGAGACCCATCGCCACCACCCTGTTGCTGCTGATCAGCGTCCCTGCCTGGGCGGATCAGGCCGACGTCGAGTACGGCACGGCCAAGGAGTCGCTCGAGAAGCTGAAGGGTGACGCGAAGCGTCGGGCGATGCGGCACCACTGGCAGAACGTCGCGCGCAGGTTCGAGGCGGTGGCGAAGAAGCACCCGAAGAGCGAGCGCGCCCCCGAGTCGCTCTTCAACGCCGGCCGCCTCTACAACGAGCTCTCGCGCATCTCGCGCAACGACGAAGACGTCGCCGCCGCGGAGCGCTCGTACCGCAAGCTCATCGCTTCGTGGCCGAAGCACCGCCTCGCCGATGACTCGGCGCTGGCGCTGGCGCGGCTGCTGGCCGATCGCCGCAACGACGCTGCGGGCGCCCGCGCGGTGCTGGAGGGCGCGCTGCCTCACGCCAACGACATGAAGGCGATGATGAACACCATGCTGGCGGAGCTCCCGAAGCCGGCGCGGCCCGCGGCGAAG
>CALNBU010000302.1 GCA_937875615.1 uncultured Archangium sp. | reverse complement strand
ACACATCGACTGGCGCTTCCTGGGCACCCGGCTGGCGCCGCTCATGGCGGTGGGGCTCGCGGTGGGCACGCTGGTGGCCACCCGCGCTGCGGCGACGGCGTGGTTGAAGCCCACCTTCGGGCTCTTCGTGGTGGCGGTGGCGGCGTGGCAGCTCTTCGGCGGAGCCGGCGCCGGGGCGCTGCCCGCCCCGACGCGGGTGGCGGCGTTGCTGGGCGCGGGCGTCATCCACGGCGTCTTCGCCACCGGCGGTCCGCTGGCGGTCTTCGTCTCTGCGCGGGAGCTGCCTCAGAAAGCGCGCTTCCGCGCCACGCTGTCGATGCTGTGGGTGCTCCTCAACGCGCTGGTGCTGCCGCGCCTGGCGCTCGAAGGCCAGCTGACGAAGGCCACGCTCACCACCAGCGCGTGGATGATGCTTCCGCTGGTGGGCGGCATCGGCGCTGGCGAGTGGATTCATCACCGCCTCGACGAGGCCCACTTCCGCCGGGCGGTCGCGGCGCTGCTGCTCGTCGCGGGGCTGGTGCTGGTGGCGCAGTCGCGCTGAGCCGCCGCGCCGTCGCCTGTTAGGGTGCGCCCATGGCCGACTTCGAAACCAGCGCGTCCTACCTCGCGGCGCTGGGCAAGGCGCTCAAGACGCTGGGTGTCTTCGACGCGGTGATGAAGCGGGTCAGCCCGGCGTCCGCGGAGATGCTGCGCTCGCCGCACACCCAGCGCTGGTGGCCCTCCGGACCGGTGCTGTCGATGACCGACGCCATCATGGCCGAAGGTGGCGCCACGTTGATTCACCAGATTGGCCGGCAGGCCGTCTTCGAGTCGATGTCCTTCATCATCCGCCCGCTGGTCACGGCGGCCATCACCTTCTCCGGCCCTTCGCCGCACACCCTGTTCGGCAGCCTCCCGAAGCTGCTGCAGACGGCGGTGCGCAACGTCCAGGTGACCTACGCGCGCGCCTCGGAGCGCTCCGGCGTGGTCACCATCACCTACCCGCTGGAGGTGCCGCCCGGCTACGCCGCGTACTGGCAGGGCGCCCTCGACTACGTCTTCGAGGTGACGCGCACCCGCGCCGAAGAGACCAGGGCCGAGCACCTCGGGAGCGAGCTGCGCTTCACCGTGAGCTGGCATTGACCCCGTGAAGCTCCTCCACGCGCTCTTCTGCCTCGCCGTCCCCGCGCTGTCGTACTGGGCGGTCACGCGCTTCAAGCCG
>CALNBU010000301.1 GCA_937875615.1 uncultured Archangium sp. | reverse complement strand
TCGCCCGCCTGCTTCCGGTACTGCGGCGGCCACGGGGCGTCGCCCAGGCCCTCGGCCTCGTGCCGCTCCACCAGCGCCAGCAGCGGCTCCAGCGGGAAGGCGCGCGCGTCGATGGCGGCGCCCACGTCGCCCAGCGCGGCGTAGCGCGCGGGCATGCTGCGCAGGGTGAAGTCCTGGAGCTCCACGTCGGGCAGCTCGGCCCAGGTGACGGGCGCGGAGACGCGGGCGTCGGGCGTGGGGCGCACCGAGTAGGCCGAGGCCACCGTCTTGTCCTTCGCGTTCTGGTTGTAGTCGAGGAACACGCCGTGGCGCTCCTCCTTCCACCACTTGCTGGTGGCGAGGGAGGGCGCCCGCCGCTCCACCTCCCGCGCCAGCGCCAGGGCCGCGCGCCGCACCTGGGGGAACCCGTGCCGGGGCTCGATGCGCACGTTGATATGGAGGCCGCGGCTGCCGGAGGTCTTCGGGAAGCCCACGTAGCCCAGCTCGTCCAGCACCGCCTTCACCTCCGCCGCCACCGCCTTCACCTGCGAGAAGGGCACGCCGGGGCCGGGGTCGAGGTCGACGCGCAGCTCGTCGGGGTGCTCCAGGTCTTCGGCCCGGACGGCGTGGGGGTTGAGGTCCAGGCAGCCCAGGTTGGCCACCCACACCAGCCCGGCGGCGTCGCGCAGCACCACCTCGTCGGCGGTCTGTCCGGACGGGAAGGAGAGGGTGACGGTCTCCAACCACTCCGGGCGACCAGCCGGGGCGCGCTTCTGGAAGAAGAAGTCGCCCGCGGCGCCATCGACGAAGCGCTTGAGCGCCATCGGCCGGCCGAAGACGCCGGTGAGGGCGCCCTCGGCGACGGCGAGGAAGTACTGCACCAGGTCGAGCTTGGTCAGCCCGGCGTCAGGGAAGTACAGCTTCCCCGGGTTCGACACCTTGACGAGGCGGCCGGCAGCTTCGAGCTCGACGCTGTCGGCCATGGTGAGGCCTCTTCGAGGTTACTGGCACTGCCAGGTGCTGGGGTTGCAGCCGTTCCCGAGGATGGTGCCGCAGCTGTTGCAGATGGCGCCTGTCGGGTGGCAGTACTCGGTGAACAACAGCGCCGTGCCGTTGGTGAGGCAGATGCCGACGGCGGCCTGGCAGCACTCACCGTTGGGGCAGGGCGTGTTGGCGTCGCAGCTGCCGGGGAACAGACCGCCGTCGAGGCCGGGGAAGGTACCGCCGCCGCCGCCGGTGCCGCCGCCACCTTCGCAGCGCAGCGCCGCCTGGCTGCAGGTGGCCCCGATGGTACAGGCCACGCACGCCGAGCCGGCCTGGCCGTTCTGCGCACACTGGGTGGTGGTCAAGTTGGCCACTGGCAGGCAGGTGTTGCCATCGCAGCAGCCGCCACAGTTGGAGCTGTTGCAGGTTGCGCTGGGGGTGGTGCAGGCCTGGTTGGTGCAGGTCTGGCCAACGCTGCACTCGGTGCAGAAGCCGCCGTTGCCGCAGGCCGCCACGCTGGTGCCGGTTTCGCAAGCACCGGTAGCCGGGTTGACACAGCCGTTGCACGGCTCGCAGGCGCCGCCGACGCAGGTGTTCCCGGTGGGGCAGGTGACGCAGGTGTCACCGTTCTGGCCGCAGCGCGCGGTGGAGACGGCGGTCACGCACACCCCGGAGTTGGTGCGGCACGTGGTGCAGGCCGCCGCGCCGCCGCCGCTACCTCCGCCGGTGGCGTCGC
>CALNBU010000300.1 GCA_937875615.1 uncultured Archangium sp. | reverse complement strand
AAGACGGCACCGCCCTCGCGTTGCATCGCTTCGGCGCAGGGGGCGCGCCGGTGCTGATGTTGGTCGACGTGGGCTTCGGCCGATCGCTGGCGGAGCCGCTGGCCAGGTACCTCGCCGAGCGCGGGCGCACGGTGTACGTGGCCGAGCTCCGCGGGCAGGGTGCGGCGGCGTCGGGCTTTTCGCTGCGCGCCATGCTGCACCTCGATCTCCCGGCGGTGGCCCGGGCCATCGGTGAGCCGGTGGATCTCATCGCCCACGGCTACGTGGGGACGTTGGGCCTGGCGGCGGCCGGACGGGAGCTGCCGGTGCGGCGCGTGGTGGCGTTGAACGTGCCGGTGGAGGTCGAGCCGCCGACGGCGCTGCAGCGGTGGTTCCTGGGCGACGGCGGGCGCTTCTCGACGCTGGCGGCGTCGCCTGCCGGCGCTGCGCGCTTCACGCAGCTCTTCGCGCCAGGCTCGGAGGTGGACGGGGGCGTGGTGCGCGCGGGGACGAGGGACCTCTCGCCGGCGCTGGCCGCCGAGCTGCTCACGTGGCTCGACGCGGGAGATCTCCCCCTGGACGACGGGACCTCGGTGCGCTCGCGCCTGCGCGGGTTCAACCACCCGACGTTGTCCTTCCTCGCGCTGGCCGATGGCTGGGCGCCCCCGGAGAGCTGCACGCCCCTGCGCGACTGGGCGGCCGCGCCGGTGCGCCAGGTGTTGTTCAGCCGCTTCACCCACGGCGACGACTTCTCGCACGTCAGCCTGTTGCGCGGCCGCCGTGCGCCGCGCTTCGTCTTCGCGCCCATCGAGGCGTTTCTCCGGTGATGCGGGCCACCGTCGTCGCGCTGGCGCTGCTGGCGGGCTGCGCGCATCTGGAGGGCTTCGAGCTCCCCGCGCGGGCCGAGCGGAGCCAGGCGATGACCGACGACGGCGTCGCGCTGTCGTTGGTGCGCTACCGGCCCGCTGGGCGCCCGACGGGTCGCCCGGTGCTGTTGTGTCACGGCATCGGCGCCAACGGACGGAACCTCGACCTCGACGAGCGCACCTCGCTGGCGCGCTGGTTCGCCGCGCAGGGGCGGGAGGCCTGGACGCTGTCGCTCCGCGGCACGGGGGACAGCGCCGCGCCCACGACGCCCATCTTCTTCGACGACTACTGGGATCGGGATCTCCCGGCGGCCATCGCCCACGTGCGGCGCATCTCCGGCGCCGAGGCCGTCGACTTCGTGGGCCACTCCATGGGCGGCATGGCGATGTACGCGTACCTGGCGCAGGGCGGGCAGGGCGTGGCGGCGGCGGCGACGTTGGGCAGCCCGACGCGCTTCGACTTCGGCGGGGCGTTGGAGGGCCTCATCCGCGACGTCGGCGGTGCGTTCATGGTGCCGGGCTCCAGCGTCCCCACGCCACTGCTCTCGAACCTGCTGGCGCCGCTGGAGTGGGGCTGGGACGACTCCCCGATGGAGCGGTTCTTCTACGTGCCGGGGAACACCTCCGCGCGCACCTTCAACCAGCTGCTGGTGTACGGCACCGCGCCCATCGCCGGCGGCACCGCGCGGCAGCTGGGGGCGCTGTTCACCACCGGTCGCTTCACCTCGAAAGATGGGGCCATCGATCTGCGCGCGAACATGGCGCGCATCACCACGCCGGTGTTGGTGGTGGCGGCGCGGTTGGATCGCATCGGCGTGGCGCCGGCGGTGAAGGATGGGTACCGCGCGCTGGGCGGCCCGAAAGAGTGGTTGCTCAT
>CALNBU010000299.1 GCA_937875615.1 uncultured Archangium sp. | reverse complement strand
AGCGAGCACCGCCTCTAGTTGCGCGAAGGCAACGCCGAGTACCGGCTGCGCCCGCACGGCGCCCGGGTGGGCCTGGTGAGCGCCGAGGCGGCCGCGGACACCGCGCGGCGGGCGGCGCAGATTCAAGGCGAGCTGTCGCGGCTGGAGGCTGCCCGGTTGTTGCCCGCGCTGCGGCGGCCGGGGGCCACCTGGGCTGCGCTGGCGCCGCTCGACGCCGGGCGCCAGCCGCTCCCGCCGGAGGTGGTGACGGAGGTGGAGGTGGAGGCGCGGTACGCGGGCTACATCCGTCAGGCGAACGCGGCGTGGACGCTGCGCGGCGAGGTGCACGACGCCTGGAAGATTCCTGAATCCTTCAGCTTTTCGACGGTGCGGGGGCTGTCCTCGGAGGCCGTGGAGCGACTGGAGCGGACGCGCCCGGACACCGTGGGGCAGGCCCGCAGGATTCCGGGGCTGACGCCGGCGGCGCTGAGCCTGGTGCTGGTGTCGCTGCGCCGCCACGGCCGGGCCTGACCGACGGAGCAGGTGTTTCAGGCGAAACAGGGCTGTGCGGGCGGGAAACGTGCGCCTGTGGAGAACCTGTGCGAAACCTCCCCGGGCACGGCGAACCACCGTATTTACGGGTGTTCTGCCGCAACCCAAGGAGCGCTCGCTGTGGACAACTCGGCATCGTTGCTCTCGGACGGACTCGACCGGCTGGGCCTCTCGGTGGCGCCGGAGGTGCAGGCCCGGCTGCTCGCCTACACGTCGGAGCTGCTCCGCTGGAATGAGAAGGTGTCGCTGACCGCCATCACCCGGCCGGAGGAGGTGGTGGACAAGCACCTCCTCGACTCGCTCTCGGTGGTGCCGGAGGTGAAGGACGCCGGGACGCTGCTCGACCTGGGGGCTGGCGCGGGGCTCCCGGGGATTCCCCTGGCGGCGGTGCTGCCGGCGCTGCGGGTGACGCTGGTGGACGCGGTGGCCAAGAAGGTGGCCTTCATGAAGACGGGCGCGGTGAAGGCCGGCGTCGCCGACCGGGTGCGCGCGGTGCACCGACGCGCGGAGGGCGCCCCGGAGGTCGAGGGGTTGCCGCGCGCGGACTGCGTCATCGCCCGGGCCTTCATGGACACCGGGCCGTTCCTGCAGCTGGCGCGGCACTACCTGACTGAAGGCGGGCGGGTGGTGGTGATGCTGGGGCAGATGCCGGCGGCGGAGGCGCTGGAGGCCCACGCGGCCGCGGCGGGGCTGTCGCTCCTGTCGGCGCGCACCCTGGCGCTGCCGCTGTCGGGAGACCCCCGCGGGGTCGCGGTGTTCCGGTCTCCCTGACGAGGGGTCGGCGTCGCCGCCGCGCGGTGTTCCACGTGAAACACGGGCGCGCGCTTCACGCCGGGTTTGCGCGCCGAGGCGCGCGCCAGTGACGCTCATCTGTTCGGCGGCTGGTTCGGCGGCTGGTTCGGCGGCTGGTTCGGCGGCTGGTTCAGCGGCTGGTTCAGCGGCTGGTTCAGCGGCTGGTTCAGCGGCTG
>CALNBU010000298.1 GCA_937875615.1 uncultured Archangium sp. | reverse complement strand
ACCACCCCGTAGTCACCGGGCGCGCGCTCGAGGACCTCGTCGAGGTCGCCGAAGTAGCGGGCGACGGGCTCGTCGAGCAGCACCGCGTCGAGGCGGCCCAGCTTCAGGTCGTCGTAGATTTCATCTTGCCCGCCCTCGTAGGTGCGCACGTCGGCGCCCAGGCGCTCGAGGATGCGGGCGGCCATGGAGCCCGGCAACGTCCCCACCTTTCGACCCCGGAGCGCCTCCGGCGAGCGCGGCGCGGCGGCGTCACCCCGCCGCACCGTCAACACCTCGGCGGCGGCGAAGTACGGCCGCGAGAGCGACACCACGCGCCTCTTGTCATCGGCCACCTCGATGCCGTTGAGGGCCACGTCGAAGTCGCCGCGCTGGAGCAGCTCCAGCAGCCGGTCCCACGGGCCGTGCACCGGGACCGCCTGACGGCCGAGGCGCGCGCCCAGCATGGTCGCCAGCTCCACCTCGAAGCCGGTGAGGCGGTTGGGGTCCGTGGGGTCCTGGAAGACGTAGGGCGCGCCGCCCTGCGCGTCGGCGCCCCACCGCAGCGGCTCCGCGGCCTGGGCCATCAGCCCCAGCGTCAGCGCCCCGACCAGCAGGCCCCGCCTCATGGCGCCCGGTACACGTCGACGCCGTCCACCACCGAGAGCTGCACCCGCGCCGCGCGCACCACCTCGGGCTCGTCGCGGAGCGGGTCGGCGCTCAACACCACGAAGTCGGCGTCGAAGCCGGGCTTGAGCTGCCCGCGGCGCTCGTCGGACCGGGCCACCTGCGCACCGCCCCGGGTGTAGCGGACCAGCGCGTCGGGCTCTCGCGCCAACACCTCCAGCGGGCGCTCTCCACTTGCCCCGATGGCGGTGCCGCGCTGCCCCGGCGCCGTCACCGACATCAGGCGCTCGGGCACCTCACCCTCGGGGAACTCCACGCGGTGTCCGCCGGAGTCGACGGTCGAGACCACCTCCAGCGGACCTGCGAGCTGGAAGCCGCGCGCCGCCAGCTCGGCGAGCCGGGAGTCGGCGCGCACCTCCACCGCGCGCAGCTCGGTGTGGCGCCCGACGAAGGGCCCGTGGCCCAGCAGCAGCTCCTCGTCGTCGCGGGCCACCACGTAGACGCGCACCGGCACCACGCCCAGCATGTCGTACGACTGGAGGAACCTGAGCGTGCGCAGGCTCGCGCCCACCAGGTGGACCTGCGTCAACCCCAGCTGCACCCAGCGCTCCAGCGCCGACTTGAGGAAGTGCCCGCGCTCTTCGTCGCTTACGCGATGTGGCAGCGGCAGCTCGACGTGCGCGTCGACCAGTCCCGGCACGACCACCGACTCGGGGAAGCGCTCCACCACCGCGTCGGCGCCGGCGGCGGCCAGCACCTCGCGGCGGCTGCCGACGGCGAGCAGCTTCCCGGCGCGCCAGGCCACGGCCTCCGCCAGGGGGCGCTCGTCGTCCATGGTGTGCACCGCGCGGGCGATGACCACCGCCTTATTAAACGTGCCGCAAGTAACGCAATTT
>CALNBU010000297.1 GCA_937875615.1 uncultured Archangium sp. | reverse complement strand
ACCAGCTTGAGCGAGATGAAGCTGACGTCGATGGCCACCACGTCCACCGGCTCCGGGAGCGCGGCCTCGGAGCCGGTGGACGTGGTGGTCATCGACGTCAGCTTCATCTCGCTCAAGCTGGTGTTGCCCGCGGTGTTGGCGCGGCTCAAGCCCGAGGGGTTGCTGGTGGCGCTGGTGAAGCCCCAGTTCGAGGTGGGGCCGGAACATCTGGGGAAGGGTGGGGTGGTGCGCGACGAGGTGCGGCGGCGGCAGGCCATCGACGACATCCGCGCCTTCGTCTCCGGCCAGGGCTTGTCGGAGCTGGGCGTCATCGACTCGCCCGTCCCGGGGCCAGCAGGAAACGTGGAGGCGCGATGCCTCAAATGTAAAAGGCCCGGCGGTGAAGCCGGGCCTTTCGATTTTAAGCAGCAGGCCCGCCCTTACGGCGTCGGCGCCGGGCTCGGACCTCGCAGCTCCCGGTAGGCCTTGAGCGGCTGGTTGCGGTCGTTCGAGTTCAGCAGCCGGGCCAGGTCGGGCCCGAGGCGCATGTAGACGTTGTTGTTGTCGTCGACGGAGAGGTCGATGGACGACGACGGCGTGTTCGCCGAGCCGTAGTTGACGCGCCACAGCTCGCCGGCGACGGGGGTGTCGGTGGCGATGATCTCATTGAAGCAGCGGTCGGCGACGTAGGCGCCGCCGAAGCAGGGGTACCGGGGCCCGGTGAGCACGAAGTAGTTGCCCTCGCGGCCGGCCTGAAGCCCGAGCACGAGGTTGTTGCCGGTGGGCCGCAGCGGTTGCCCGCCCAGGTTCAGCACCCCGCCGGTCGTGGTGTTGAGGAAGTACGCGCCCCGGATGGAGGCGGCCACCAGCACGTTGGAGATGGAGGTGTCGAAGGACGTCACGTCGAAGTCGAGGGTGTTGGTCCAGGTGGGGAGCGCCATGGCGGTGCGGCTGTCCCAGCGCGCCACCTGGGTGTGGAAGGTCCCGTTGTTGGCGGGCGAGGGGAACCAGATGCCCACGTACAACACGCCGTCGGGGCCGAAGACCGCGGGCGGAGGGATCGGCGAGTCGACCGGGCCCAGGTTGTAGTCGAGCTGGAACACCTGCGTGGGTCCCTCGATGAGCTGGCCGGTGAGCAGGTTGTACTTCTCGACCTCCACGTGTCCCTGGTTGCTGTTGGCCAGTGAGCGGAAGAAGGCCACCCACAGCTCGTTGGTGTTGGCGCTGAGGTAGGGCGGCGCAATCATCGTGCCCGACACCGGCGTCGCCCAGCCGGGATCGAGGCCGTTGGGGTCGCGCTTGCTGATGGCCGCTTCGAACTGGGTGCGCGCCCAGACCACCGCGGAGCCGTCGCTCGCCACCGTCCACAACAGCGGGTTGGCGCCGCCGACCGCGGTCCCCGGCACCACCTCCAGGGTGGCGTTGTCGATGGCATAGACGCCGGTGCCCGCCTCGGTCTCGGTGGCGCGGCGGCCCTCGAAGACCCAGCGCTTCCCGGTGGGCGTCACCTCGGAGATGACCGTCTTCAGCCCGCAGGGGATGTTGCCCAGCGTGGAGCTGACGGCCAGCTGCTGGCCCTCTTCGTTGACCCGGCTGATCACCCGCTGCCCGGTGTTGGTCGACTCGCAGCCGAGGAAGGTGCTGCTGCCCGGGGTGAAGCCGCCCTCGGCGAGGATGTTCTCGTGCACGAAGAAGCTCCCCGCCGGCGGCGTCTTCCGCCACTGCACCGGGAAGTAGGTGGCGCTCACCGGCTGCGATTCATTGGTGCGCCCGTCGTCGCAGGTCACCTTCGCGCGCAGGGTGAGCGGCACCGCCAGCCCCCGTTGCTTGAAGAACTGGGTGAACAGCCCCGCCTCGAGCGTGAACCCCACCGGGGTGCGGGTGCCGCCGTCCTCTTGCGCGAGCTGCTTGAGGAAGACGGTGTCCCAGACCTCGAGGCCGGCGATCTTCCGGCAGCCGCTGACGTTCACCAACCCCGTCACCGCGGAGACGTCGGGCGCGATGGGGTAGGTGTCGTCGAGGGTGATGAAGGCCTGTGGCTTGGTGGTGAGGCCGCCGTCGGGCCTCGCCGGTTCATCACACGCCGCCGCCAGCAGCAGCGTCATCAGCCACGGGACTCGTCGCATGTCACTTCTCCAGAACGATGAACTCCACCCGTCGGTTGAGCTCGCGGCCACGCGCCGTCAGGTTGGGCGCCACGGGTTTGCTGTCACCGTAGCCTGCCGACTCCAGGCGGCTGGCGTCCAGCCCCTGTGAGATGAGGTGGGCCTTCACCGCCTGAGCCCGGTCCTCGGACAGCTTCTGGTTGAGGTCCTTCTTGCCGCGGTTGTCGGTGTGGCCCTCGACGCGCACCCGCTTCACGTCGTTCTTGATGATGGCGTCGACCACCTGCGCCAGCAGCCCGAAGGAGTCGGGGAGGATGGTGGCCTTGCCGCTGGCGAAGTGCACCTGCTGGAGGATCTCGATCTTGTCGCCCTTGAACACCACCAGCACCTTCTTCGGCACCGGCTGGAGATCGAAGGTGACGACCATGGTGCCGCCCGGCGCGACCTGCACGTCGCGGGTCTGCGCGAGGTACCCGTCGGCGACGGCGGTGATGGTGTACTGGCCTCCGGCGAGCTCGAAGGCGGCCGGCGCGTTGCCGTCCGGCGTCTCGCCGCGGGCCTCTTCGGCGCCCTTGAACTGCACCTGCGCCTTGATGGGCTTGCCCTTGCCGGTGGTGGAGACCTCGAACTTCGCCTTCTTCACGTCGGGCTGGAGCGCCACGTCGAAGCGGGTGGGGCCGGCGGCGTCGACGGCCACCTCCTGCTCCACTGGCTTGTAGCCCTCGCGGGTGATGGCCAGGGTCGCCTTGTCGGCGCTCACCGGGAGCGACTCGTACTGGCCCTGCGGGTCGGTGGCGGTGGGCTTGTTGCCGGCGATGGCCACCACGACGCCCGCCAGCGGCGCCTTCGTCTCGGCGTCGGTGACCGTGCCCTCGAGGCGGCGCGCCGGAGCCGCCTTCGCCACCTCGACGTCGCGCTCGCGGACGGTCTCGATGAGCTTCGTCTCTCCTCGCTGGAAGGGGTCGATGGCGAAGGACGCGCCGACGAAGAAGTTCCACGGGGGCGTCGCGGGCACGCCCAGGCCCACCGAGCGCGCGAGGCCGAAGTTGAAGCCCGAGAGCAGCGTGAGGTCCTTCACCGGCGTCAGCTTGAGGCCCACGCCCAGGGTGTTGCGGATGGCGTCACCGGCGTTGATGCTGATGCCGTCCGGGCCGGTCAGCTCTCCGTTGGGCACGCCCAGCACCGGCGCCAGCTGCCACTCCACGAAGGGCGTCACCACCGGGAAGGGGATCTCCGCGGACGCCATGATGTTGAGGCGGTGGTAGCGGTTGACGCTCAGCGCGAACTCCTCCGACGCGTTGAGCCGGTTGGTCACCAGCCCCTGCGTGCTGTCGAGGGTGGCGCCGAAGCCGGCGGTGACCAGCAGCGGGAGGAAGCGGGTGGCCGCGCGGAAGTCGTAGCTGACCAGCAGGGTGGGCTTGAAGCCGAAGGCGAAGCGGTCGATGCCCTGATTCCCCACGCCGGAGAAGGTCAGCAGGCGCAGGTCGATGCCGGCGTGGAAGCCCTTCGCCCACTCGTTCGACAACTTGATGCCCAGCTGCAGGTCGCCCAGCGCCTGGATGAGGTTGGGCGAGGTGCGGTTGTTGCTGTTGGCCGCGGCGCTGTAGGCGACGAAGATCTCGCCCCACTTGAAGGGCTGGAAGCTGGCGCCGAAGGTGATGCCGCTGCGGATGTTCCGCGCGTTGAGCACCGGGAAGTTGCTGATGTCGTGGTACTCGCCCAGCACCGAGACGCGCACCACCCCGGGCGCGCCCAGCCGGGCGGAGGGCACGAAGACGGTGCCGATGCCGGCCTGGCCCACCGCGACGCGATCGTTCTCTTTGGCGTCCCACGGAAGGCCCCAGGTGGAGGGGCTGTGCGGCTCGGTGCCCGGCAGGTAGTCCTCGGTGCGGCGCACCACCCGGGTGTTGGCGTCGTCCACGCCGGGGTCGGCCACCGGGGCCGCGTCGGTCTCCGGCTCCTCGAGCAGGAACTTCCGCGGCTCGGGCTCGGGGCGCGGCGTGGGCTTCGGCTGGGCCTTCGGGGGCGGGGCCGGCTGGGACGGAGGGAACGTGGTCCACTCGTCTCCGGTCTGGGCGAAGGATGCGGCGGAGAGCAGCGAAAGCGCGACGAAGAGAGTGCGTGGCATGGTGGACCCGTCGAGGTGGAAGCCGCGCGCACTGTACCCGACATGGCCGCCTGCGCCCCCCTTTCTTTCGGTGAGTGAAGGCCCGCGTGTCGGGGCCACAAGACGTTACACTCCGGGGCGTGGTGACGACGGCACGAGTGTTGATTGTGGGGAGTCGGGCGACGGCGCTCCAGGGGCGCCTGGAGGCGCGTGGCTACCGGTGTTCGCACGCGGCGACGGCGGCGGGGGTGACGGGGAGCGACCGGCCCGACGCGGTGGTGTTGGCCTCGACGGCGCGACTGGCGCCCACCCTGCTGTCGGAGCTGCGGCGTCGCCCCGAGCTGCGCCGGGTGCCGGTGCTCATCGACGGCAGCGAGG
>CALNBU010000296.1 GCA_937875615.1 uncultured Archangium sp. | reverse complement strand
AGGCAGGCGCCGCACAGCCAGTCACCGTCACGGGCGCGGAGGCACGCCGCGCAGGCGAAGCTGCCGCACCGGGAGCAGGCCCCCAACGCCGCGGCCTCCGGGTGCACCGCGCACGTCGCGTCGACCCCCGCCGACGTCGGCAGCGCGAGGGCGCACTGGAAACACTTCGTCGCGCCGACCACGTTGAAGTACCCGCACGAAGGACAGTTCATCGTGCGTTCCAGTGTGGCTCAACCCGCAGCGCATTGCGCGAACCTTCAACGGACGGGCGCGCCTGCGCTATGAACGCCGCGACGCTGGCCCTCACCCATGGGAGAACTCGAATGATTCGCAACGCAGGCATGGTGGTGCTGTTGGCCCTGACGACCGGATGTCCCGAGACCCCGACGCCCTCGAAGACCACCGTGAAGACGCTGAGCGCGGTGCGCGGGCGGGTGACCAACCACAGCGGCCAGCCCATCTCCAACGTCGCGGTGGTGAGCGCGGGCGCCGTGGCCAGCACCGACAGCTCCGGCCGCTATCAGCTCAAGGTGCCCGCGGGACAGGCGGTGGTGCGCTTCAGCAAGTCGGGCTTCGTCGAGACCGTCAAGCGGGTCGCGGTGAGCGACGGCGCGCCCACCATGCTGCACCTCAACCTGCTGACGGCGGCGGCGCCGGTCACCCTCGGCGTCAGCGGCGGCGAGGTGCGCGGGAGCGACGGCGCGGTGATGAACGTGCCGGCCAACGCCTTCGTGGGCCGCGGGGGCGCGGCGGTCGACGAGTCGGTGAAGGTGCGGCTCACCAACGTGGACCCCACCACCGTCGCGGTGCGCGCGGCCGCCTCCGGCAGCTTCATGGCCGACAGCGCGGGCCAGCAGGTTCAACTGGAGTCGACGGGCATGATGTCCATCGACGTGCGGGACCAGACCGGCCAGAAGCTCCAGGTCGGCAACGGCGCGCAGCTGACGCTCCGCATGCCGGTGGCCGACGGCGTGGTCGCGCCCGACCCCACCATGCCGCTGTGGAGCTTCGACGACACCGCCGGCCAGTGGGTGAGCGAGGGCACCGCGGTTCTGGACACCACCGACAACACCTACGTGGCCACGGTGCCGCACATGTCGCTGTGGAACACCGACCGCGTCTACGACTCCACCTGCCTGGCCGGCTGCGTGGTCGACGAGAACGACCAGCCGCTGGTGGGCGCCTCCGTGCAGGCCGACGGCGTCGACTACTTCGGCAGCTCGGCCGCCGAGAGCGACTCCTCCGCCTGCTTCCGGGTCGCGGTGCGGAAGAACTCCACCGTGCGCCTGACCGCGATGCACGCGGTGTCCGGCGGCACCAGCCAGGACGTCTCGACCGGCAGCAGTGACACCACCGTGCCGCCCACCAGCAGCACCGCCTGCGCCGACGCCGGCGTCTTCAGGGTGCAGCGCGACGTCTACACCTACGGTGACGAGTCGACCGACTGCACGGCGCTGACGGCCAACATGCAGGGCGACGCCTGTCAGGAGGAGTTCGCGCGGCTGAGCGCCTGCTTCCGACCTGCCGGTGAGTGCACCACCACCACCGAGAGCGGCACCGGCTCGGCCACCTTCATCACCACCTACGGCTCCGGCTCCAGCTCGGTGATGCGCTTCGACTTCTCCTCCGGGCGCCCGGTCTCCGAGTACTACGGCGTCGACGGCGAGCTCTGCTACCGCACCGCCTTCGAACAGGACGAAGGCGAGGTGCGCATCACCTGGACGCCCCGCTCCGGCGACGCCTTCGAGGTCGTCTACGGCGACGACGAGCTGACGGTGCAGTGCCCGGGAGGCCGGACCTTCGTGGTGGACGGCGCCACCGCCTCCGCGCTCCGCGCCTGCAGCCCGGAGGACAGCAACACGCCTCCCACCCAGTGCCTGACCAACGTCCCCGGCTCGTGCGCCGGCGCCGGCGACTGCACCTCCACCTCGAGCCCGGTGTGCTGTGCCTTCAACGGCATCAGCCAGTGCTTCGCCGACGCCGAGACCTGCGCCCAGGTCGACGGCGGCGTCCTCCCGTAGTCCTCCGCCCTCCCGAAGCATGGAGTCCAGGACCCTCGACCAGCTGTGGCAATCCCTCGGGCTCGACTCACTGCCGCCCGACGCTGGCACCGCGCATGGCCTCAGCGAGACCCGCCGCGCCGAGTGGGGTGACGCCACTCTGCGGCGGCCGGCCACCCCGCCCCACCCCACGGAGCGCCACGACCTGCCGCGCCTGTCCAGCGCCTCGCCCACGCTGACCAACCCGGGAGAGCAGAAGACCGAGCTGGTGGTGACCGGGCTCCTCGGCGAGGGCGGCATGGGCCGGGTGCTGTTGGCCCGGCAGGAGTCGCTCAGCCGCGACGTGGCGGTGAAGGTCACCCACGACAAGAACGAGTCGGGCTCGGTGATGTCGCTCCTCCACGAGGCGCTCACCATCGGCTCGCTCGAGCACCCCGGCGTCATCCCGCTCTACCAGCTGGCCAGCGACGCCGCCGGGCGACCCGCGCTGGTGATGAAGCGCGTCGACGGCGTGTCCTGGAACATGTTGATGCGCAACCCGGAGGACCCGCTCTGGAGCCGCGTGGGCATGCCCGGCGCCGAGCGCATCGACTCGCACGTGGAGATTCTCCGGCAGGTCTGCAACGCGGTGGCCTACGCGCATCGACAGGGCGTGCTGCACCGCGACCTCAAGCCCAGCAACGTGCTCATCGGTGAGTTCGGTGAGGTCTACGTCGCCGACTGGGGCATCGCCGCGCTCAAGGGCCCCTCCGGCCGCAAGCCGTCCCTGTTGGGCACGCCGGTGTACCTGGCGCCGGAGATGGTGACCGGCGACGACGCCGAGATGGACGAGCGTACCGACGTCTTCCTGCTCGGCGCGACGCTGTACGAGCTGCTGTCGGGTGCGCCGCCGTGGAAGGGCCCGGACCTGCGCTCGGTGTTGGAGGCCGCCTGGGCCTGCCGCCCGACGGCGCTGCCACGCGAGACCCCGGTGGAGCTGGCGGCCATCTGCCGCAAGGCCATGGCGCCGCGCAAGGCCGACCGCTACCAGACCGCGCTCGAGTTCCGCGAGGCCCTCGGCGGCTACCTCCGGCACCGGGGCTCGGTGCAGCTGTCGACCGCGGCACAGGAGCGGCTGCAGTCGCTGCGCGAGCTGACCGACGGCGACGACGCGGAGTCGCTCTACCGGCTCCTCTCGGAGTGCCGCTTCGGCTTCACCCAGGCGCTGCGCGAGTGGCCCGACAACGAGGTGGCGCGACGCGGCCTGGCGGAGAGCATCGAGGCCGCCGCCCGCTTCGAGCTCAAGCGCAACAACGTGGTGGCCGCGCGGGCGCTGGCCTCGGAGCTGGAGGTGATTCCCGCCTCGCTCCACAGCGCCCTGAGCGCCGCCGAGCGCCGCGCCACCGCCGAGAAGGAGCGCGAGCGCCGCATCGAGCACCTCAGCAAGGAGATGGACCCCCGGGTTGCGGGGCGCGAGCGCGCGGTGGTCTTCGTCATCGTGGCCGCCACCATCCTGGGGATGACCGGCCTGCCGCTGTTGATGCCCTCCCTCACCGGCGTCTTCGGGCACAAGTGGTTCCTGGTGCTGCGGATGTCGGTGCTGGTGGTGGTGCTGATGCTGTCGGTGTGGTTCGGCCGGCGCTCGCTGCTGTCGACGCGCGTCAACCGCCGCCTGGTGGGCGTGCTGGGCATGGCCAGCGTGGGCATCCTCGGGCAGCGCATCATCGGCACGCTCCTCGACACCCCGCAGCGCGACCTGGTGCTGCACAACTTCGTGCTGCTGATGACGGTGTGCGTGACCGGCGGGCTGACGGTGCACTGGGGCTTCTACGCCGCGGCGGTCACCGTCGGCCTGGCCATGGGGGCCGCGGCGCTGCTCCCCGGCTACGAGACCTACCTGCTCGCCGGCGCGGCCATCGCCGCCTGCTTCTTCAGCATCCTCTCGTGGCGCGGCTGGCGCGGAGAGCTGTCGCTCAAGCGCCGCAACGACGACTGAGTCGCTTCAGTACTTGGAGTTCGACTTCCCGCCGGTGACGATGGCGATGGAGGCCGACGCGCCGATGCGGTTGGCGCCGGCGGCCAGCATCTTCATCGCGTCTTCGGTGCTGCGCACGCCGCCCGAGGCCTTGACGCCCACGTCGTCGCCCACCACCCGGCGCATGAGCGTCACGTCTTCGGCCGTGGCGCCGCCCTGCGCGAAGCCGGTGGAGGTCTTCACGAAGGCCGCGCCCGCCGCCTTCGACAGCGCGCAGCCGATGACCTTCTCGTCGTCCTTGAGCTGAGAGGTCTCGAGAATCACCTTCACCGGGTGAGGCTTCGCGGCCTGCACCACCACCTCGATGTCCTTGAGCACCAGCGCGTAGTCCTTCGCCCGCAGCGCGCCGATGTTGATGACGGTGTCGATTTCCTTCGCCCCGCAGCGCACCGCTTCGCGCGTCTCGTAGGCCTTCGAGGCCGGCAGCCCCGCGCCCAGCGGGAAACCCACCACCGCGATGGGCAGCACGCTGGAGCCGGCCAGGGCCCGCGCCGCGGTGCCCACGTTGACCGAGTTCACGCACACCGTGGCGAAGCCGTACTGCTTCGCCTCGTCGCACAGCTTGAGCACCTCTTCGCGGGTGGCGTCGGGCTTGAGCAGCGTGTGGTCGATGTAGGCCGCGATGTCCCGGCTGGTGCGCAGCTTGTCGGGCGAGACGCGCTCCGTCAGCCCGCTGCGCACCGCGAGCGAGGTGCCGCAGGTGTCGTGGTTGGGGCACTCGCCACACGACGGCGCGCAGGCCTCGGCGCTCTCGGCCTTCACCTTCACCGGGGCCGTCGTACACGGCGCCTGCGTCCCGGCCTGGAAGGCCTCCAGGCGACGCTTGACCCGTTCGGTAATCTCATCGACCAGCGCGTTGACGTCAGACATGACTTGCTCCGAGGAATAGCACGCCCGGCGGGGCGCGAAAGTGCGCTCTCACTGCTTCGTCAGCCACTCGCAGGTCGACCGCTCCATGCAGGCGTCGAAGGAGATGCGGGTGCCGCCGCTGGCGAGGTAATCGGCGAAGAGGTCGATGACGTAGGTGCCGAGGTCGAAGCCGCTGGCCGGGTTCGGAATGGGCAGCGAGTGGTCTCCGCGCGGGTCCATCATCGGGAACAGCGTGCCCACCCGGCCGCCCAGCGCCGCGGAGTCGCGCACCAGGCGCATCGGCGGGTCGAGGCGCGGCACGCCGAAGCCGTCGTCGCCCCCCGACACCGTCTGCAGCACGTCGAGGTCCATCAACACGTCGTTGCCCCGGTGGTCCTGATGACGACCGGTGCGCTCCACGCCCTCCACGAAGCCGGTGTCGAGGAGCACCTGCATCTGCGTCTTGCCGTAGCGCGGGTCGTCCTCGAGGAAGTCGACGTGGCCGGCGGCGCGCATCAGCGCGGTGGCGGTGGCGATGGGCACGCCCGGGTCGCCGGTCATGGGCAGCAGCAGGGCACGGGTGGCCACCTTCTCTCCGCTGCCGTAGGTGAAGTCGCGCGCGCCCTCCCAGAAGGGGGCGAAGTTGGCGGGGTCCGCCGGCTCCAGCGCGATCTGCGCCAACGAGAAGAGGCGCCGCGTCTCCGGCGAGCCCCGGCGCAACCCGAAGCCGTCGCCGAGCGCCACCACCGGCGTCCCCTCGGCGAAGGTCTGCCCCTGGAAGTCGAAGCTCCGACCCACCCGGTCGATGACGAAGGCCGGGGTGTAGCCCGCCGGGTCGCAGCCCTCGCCCGCGCGGCTGGGCAGCTCCTCGTCGTACACCTCGAAGCGCAGCGCGTCGCCCCGGTCCGAAGAGACGGCCACGCGCAGGTGCCCGTTGGGTTGCGCGCGGCCGCAGCGCCACTCGCCGGTGTTCAGGTTGCGCAGCACGGCGATGGTGCCAGGCAGCAGCGCCCGCGGGAGCTCCGCCAGCTCGCGCTCGGCCCGCTTGGTGATGTCAGGCACCATCTGGTGCAGCGCCGGCTTCCCGGCGGCGTTGGGGCGCACCATGAAGAGCGGGCCCATCATCCGCAGCACCAGCGGGTTCTGCACCTGCCCCAGGTCGGACCGGGTGCCGATTTCCGAGAGGTACCCGCCGGGGAGGATGGGCGCGATGGCGTCGATCTGCGGCTCGATGCCGCCCATCAAGCTCGCCAGGATGCCGCCCAGCGAAGCGCCCGACACGTAGATGGGCACGTCGGGGCCGCCCAGGTCGACCACCCCGTCTCCGTTGAAGTCACCGGCGAGGTCCGGCTCCCCGTCGCGGTTCACGTCGAAGGCCCAGGTGCGCGTGCCATCGAAGCTGCGCAGCAGCCGCACCATCTGCATCAGGTCGATGGCCGTCTGGCGGACCACGTCGCGGGTGTGGGTGACGTAGCCGGTGAAGTAGTCGGCGCCGGAGTCGACGATGCCGTCACCGTTCTGGTCGATGGCGCGGCCGTCGCCCATCATCTGCGCGGCGAGCGGCTCGAGCCCGTACGACGACACCAGGTCGAGAATCAGCTTGCGCTCGGAGGCCTCCAGCCCGAGCCCGTGGCTCACCGCGTCCATGCCGATGGTGGCCACGCCCGCGCGCGCCATGGGGCCCATCACCAGCAGCGAGTCGAGCTTCGAGCCCGAGTGCCCGTGCATGAAGATGACCACCGGCGCCGGGCCCTCGCGCTTCTTCGGCACCGAGAGGAGGAAGGGGATGGTCTCCGGCCGGTGGAAGGTCTCCTTCTCGCCCACCAGGGTGTCCATCACCTGCTCGTAGAGCGGCAGCAGCGCTCCTTCGGCGTCGTGCCGGGGAAAGAGCTGCGGCGAGACGAACTGCGCGGTGGCGTAGAAGTCGACGTGCGAGAGCCACAGCTCCAGCAGCGCGCGCGCGCCGGAGTCGAGCGAGATGCCGCCGCCATAGAACTGCAACAGCTGGCCGCCCAGCTCGAGGAACTGCTCCCCCGGCGCCACCTTCACGTTGCGGTTGGCCTGGGTGGGGCGGCGCGCGTCGGGGAACTCCGTCACCTCCGCCGGGTAGGCCTCGTTGAGGAAGGCCAGCGGGCCGGTGCCGTACACCAGCCCGTCGCGGATGTTGCGGTAGTCGCGGGTGAGCGACTGGGTGGTGAAGGACCAGGTGAAGGCCACCTCGTCGAGGCTGAGGCCGTTGGGCGCGAGGCACGACTCCAGGGCGCGGAGCGGCGGCGTCTGGCCCAGGTGGTTGATGCTGGAGAAGGGGCTCTTCACCGGCTCGCCGTTCTTCCCCGTCAGCCGGCTGGTCAACACCACCGCGTAGGTGGTGGCCTCGCGGAGGGGAACCAGCGGGCGGGCGATGAGGGTGTTGGTCTCCTTCTCGTACCAGCCGATGACGTCGAAGGGCCCGGTGTGGCCGTCCAGGGTGTTGGGGTGGTCCAGCACGCCGTCCATGTCGGTGTCTTCGCCCGGGTCCAGCACGCCGTCGCCGTCGAGGTCTTCTTCTTCCTGCTCGAAGAGGAGCGTCTGCAGCTGGTGCGGCTCGTCGGGGTAGTACTCGGGGTCGTCGAGGATGACCGGGAAGTGCCCCTGTCCCACGTCGAGCAGCTGCGGCGTGCAGTAGTCGGGCGAATCGCGGGTGATGTCGATGACGTACAACACGTCGTCGCCCACGTCGCCCGGGCGCTGGTGCCGCGCCACGATGTTCTCGAGGTTCAGCGGCGCATCGAAGGACACGGTGATGGGCGCCAGCGTGCCCCAGCCCGACATCTGGTCGAGGCCGGCGCGGATGGCGCGCTCCCACTTCGTCGGCGCCGCCATGATGGAGGCGTTGATGCGCAGGTTGGTGGGCGAGGTGGAGTCGAAGCGGGTGGCGAAGTCGTTGGGCAGGGGAATCTCCGGCAGCGGCAGGTGCCGCACGTCGAAGTTCACCCTGGGGCCGGCGCCCTCGGGCGTGGGCCCCAGCCCCTCGGGCTCGCCGGGCGTGCAGGCGTGGAGCGCCACGAAGAAGAGCACGGGAGAGAGTGGCCGCATGGAGCGGTTGATACTGCAACCTGCGCCGACCCACGCACGCCTTTGCGCTGCCGCGCAGCGTCAGGCAGGGCCGCGCACGTCTCCGCGGCGGTCCAGCGCCAGGTTCAGCGACGACGGCTCAACGTTGTTGGAGTCGCGCGGCGAAGATCTCGAACTTCTTTGTTTGGCCTTCTCGACCACACCAGTCGCGGATGAGCTCGAGATCGACCTGGGTAGGTTTGGCAGTTGCGACATGAAGAGCCTGTTCGAGGCCGGCGAAGTCATTCCAGAAGAGGAACGACGCCAGGCGGTCACGGCACGAGTCGGTCGGAGAGAGCACATGGAGCACCATCGGAGGGCGACCGCGCCGTCGCTCGGTGTCCCACGTCGTCACCAACTCGTCGCCGACCCCGAGCGGCCCGCTCGGGAAGTCCAACGTGAAGTGCGTCCGGTCGTGCAGGTAGAAGGCACCGTTGCGATGAAAGCCGATGGCCTCGAGCGCGCGTTCGCCGCCCTTTCCTCGCAGGGTCAGCACGAAGTCGAGGTCCTTCGACTGATACGCCTCCGGCGCGTGAAACGTCGCGGCGCTCCCTCCAGTGAGCACGCCCACGAAGCCGGCGGAGTCGAGCGCGGTGCAGACCTCGAAGGCGATGTCTGTGAGCGTCGAGACCTCGGTAATCAACTGAGCGCCTTGCCGGTGCGCCTGGGTCGACGACGACGGCTCGCGAGGGCCTTCTGCAGCGAGACGTCGCGCTCACCCAGTTTCCACAGCAGCGCGTCCAACTCGGCGTTGGCGAAGTACCGCGGGTTGAGCATCACCTGTCGCGTGCGCCCCAACGTTCGCGTGACGATGACCGCGTCGCGCTCGAGTGACGCGAGAATCGTTTGAACAGAGAACAGACGCAGGCCCAGCATCGCCGCGAGCTCCGACGCCCACGTCTCACCGAGGAGGCGAATCGTGATGAGGACGCGCGTCCTGTTGGGGCTGCCAAAGAGTTCGGAGCTGGAGTCGAGCATCACCAATATTATTGGTTATATCACCAACAATATTGGTGGTCGAGACACCCAGAGAACGTCTCGCGACGCAGCGAAGCGCTGCCGCGCGGCGTCATGCCACCGGCGCTTCAAAGCCCGCCGAGCGATGGTAGACGGCGCGCATGACGCTCTCCGCGCTGCTGCTGGTGATGACGCTGGGGCAGAGCCCCGCGGCTGACGCCGACGTCGAGGCCGGCGCGCCGGAGACCGCGGAGTCCGCCGCCGCCGCGCCAGCCGACGAGGCACCGGCGCAGCCCGACGACGCCCCCACCGAAGCGACGCCCGCTCCGGCGGTCGAAGCGGCGCCCGCAAACCCGGCCACGCCGGCGATGCAGCCCTGGCTCGAGACCCGGCGCGTCGACGGCTGGTCCACCAACTTCGGCGTCGACGGGCTGGAGCTGCGCCTCAACGCCGCGCTGCGCCTCTCCCAGAGCGTGAGCAGCCCGGTGGTGCTCGACGAGACCGGCACCACCACCCGGCTCACTCCCTTCGAGACGCGCCTGCGCCTCGCGCCCGAGCTGCGCTACCGCTTCCTCTCGCTGGTCTCGGAGTTCGACGTGCTGACGGGCGCGGCGCTGGGCATCCCCGACGCCAGCGTGGTGGCGGGGCGCGTCCCCACGCCGGCCTGGCACGCGGCGGACCTCCGGCAGCTCTACTTCCAGTACCGCTGGCGCTCCGGCCTCTTCCGCGGCGGCCTGCAGACCTCGCACTTCGGGCTCGGCATGCTCGCCAACGCCGGCGCGCAGGACGCGCAGTCGGGCGACTTCGGCATGCAGCACCGGGGCACCATCGCCCTGCGCGCGCTCTTCGCCGGGCGTCCCTTCCTCGGTGTCAACGAATGGCTGAGCCTGCTGGAGCCCTTCGCCGCCTTCGACCTGGTGGTGCGCGACGGCACCGCCGACCTGCAGGAGGGCGACCGCGCGCTGCACGGCATCGTCGGCCTGCGCTTCAACTTCGACGAGCGCAACGTGCTGGCGCTGACGCTCATCTACCGCAACCAGCGGCGGCCCGGCGGCACGCCCGACGAGCGCAGCACCGACGCCTACGTGCTCGACGTCAGCGGCAAGTGGACGCTGTGGCAGCAGGGCTCGAGCTGGCTCGACGTGGGCGCGGAGGTGGCGGCCATCACCGGCACCACCACGCAGGGCCGCGCCGACGTGGCGCCGGTGCTCGACGTGCGGCAACTGGGCGCGGTGGCCAAGGTGACGTACGCCTCGAAGCGCTTCGGGCTGCTGTTCGACGCGGGCTACGCCAGCGGCGACCAGAACCCCTACGACACGCAGCTCAACAACTTCCGCTTCGACCGCGACTACAAGGTGGGCTTGGTGCTGTTCGACCAGGTGCTGGGCTACCAGAGCGCGCGCACCGCCTGGCGAGCGGGCGACCCGCAGCTGTCCGGCTACCCGCCCGAGGGCCTCGACCTGCTGCCCACCGCCGGCGCGCTCACCGGCGCCTGGTACCTCTTTCCCCGCGCGCGGCTGACGGTCACCGAGGGCCTCGACGTGTACGGCGGCCCGCTCTTCGCCTTCGCCAGCGCCACGCCCGTCGACGTGTTCAACACCCGGCTCAACGGCGGCGAGGTGCTGAACTCCCTGGGCGCGCGCGGCGGCCGCTACTACGGCACGGAGCTGGACCTGGGCGTCAACCTCAAGCTGATGCTGGCGCGCTTCTTCAAGCTGACGGCCACGCTGGAGGGCGGCGTGCTCTTCCCCGGAGACGCCTTCCGTCAGGCCGACGGCTCGCTCATGGCGCCGGTGGGCCTGGGCCGCCTGCGCTTCACCGCGCAGCTATGAATTGCCGCCGCCCCGTGTCCGCGATAGATTTTTAGCAAGTGGACTGGGAGTGCCCGGTCGGCGTCGGGCCTCGGTGAGATTCATCGGGGCTTTTCGCTTTCTGGAGCGGGAATCAGCCTCAGCCCCCGACCATCGTACCTGGAACCTGCATTTCCACGTCCCCCCTCTGAGAAGAACTTCTGCCTGAGCACCTCGAAGGCCCGATTGGGCTGTGCTGGCCGGAGCACGCTCAGCCCAATGGGGCGCGCTACGAGATCCGCCAACTGAAGACCAGTGGAGTTGACTCGCTTGTCCCCGAAGATCACCGAGAACGGCAGAGAAACCTCCCTCCGATTGTCTCCGTCACAAACACGACGAAACTCCAACTCCAACGCCGCGTCTTCCTGTTGCCCACGACGTTCGAAGACGACGTGCGTCTTCCGGTCCGTCTGGGCTTTCTCCTCCATCAACTCGAACAGTGTTTCGAGACAAGAGCGAAGCGCGAGATTGTAGAGGTGCGGCAACGCGCCGCCACCTTGTTTGAGCCGCACCTTGTCAATGACGCAGCTGATAAGGATGAAGTTGCTCTGCGCGATGATGCTCGTCAGCGTCGAGATGAACTCTTCCTTTTCAGCCTTGTTCGAAAAACGAAAGGGCCCCGTTTCCTTGCGAATCTCGTGTTCATGCAACACCACCAGGTCATGCCCAAAGTGGTTGAACTTGAACTTCTC
Source organism: uncultured Archangium sp. (assembly GCA_937875615.1). Lineage (GTDB taxonomy): Bacteria > Myxococcota > Myxococcia > Myxococcales > Myxococcaceae > Archangium_A. The sequence continues at coordinate 1,802 of CALNBU010000296.1, read as the reverse complement.
CAACGCAGGAACCACCCGCTCCGCGTAGTGGCGCTTATGAAAGACGCAGAACGCGAGAACGAACATCGGGTAGTTGGGGTCCAACGTCTCCAACCCATGATCGCCGCTCTCGTCAACGTACACGATGAAGTCACTGAACCTCCTGTTCGACGCAGCGGAGGGAGCTGCCTCGACGGGCAACGGAGCTTCGACGCTGAAGAGAGAGAACTGCGGAACATCGTCTTCGGTCGGCATCGCTTCCCTCGAACGGAGCGCCGCGCCTCACTCCAGCGTCAGGTTCTTCACGTCTCCGCGCAGCACCACGTCGCACTTCGAGGGGTCGCTGAAGACGTCGAAGGACATCAGCACCTGCGCGGAGCCCTGCGCCGCGCCCACCGCCTGACAGTGGTGGCCCGTCGACACGTAGCCGTTCTGACAGGCCAGCCCGAGGTCCCAGCAGGCGGTGAAGCTGCCGGCGCCGCCGGTGCGCTGCACCGTGCACGGGACCCCCTCGCTGGTGGGCTTGTCGCAGTCGACGCGGGCGCGCGCGGGCGACTCGTTGACGCGCACGTTCTCGCTGATGGCCTTGCCGAAGTCCGACTCCGGGGCGAGCGCCGCCAGCACCATCAACGAGCCGCAGCAGAGCACCGGCACCGCGCAGCCGCAGCCCGCCAGCCACTTCCAGTTGCGAGAGAACCAGCCAGGCTGCGAGGGCGGAGAGACCTGACCTTGAGGTGTCATGAAAAGCGGTTCTAGGGCGAACGCGTTCACGCGAGTAGCATTGCTTTCGACCCCCTGTTTCACCGAGTTCCATGAGCGTCATCACCGCGTCCGGCGAGAGTGAAGACAGCAAGACCGCCGAGGTGGCGACGGACCTGCTCGACCCGCTGGTGGGGCAGACCATCGACGGGCGTTTCCGCGTGGTGGAGCTGGTGGGCAAGGGCGCCATGGGCAAGGTGTACCGGGCGGTGCAGCTCCCGCTGAATCGCGCGGTGGCGCTCAAGGTGCTCGACTCCACCTACGGAGCCGGCCGCGAAGAGAGCTTCAAGCAGCGCTTCCTGGTGGAGGCGGCGCTGCACGCCAAGCTCAACCACCCCAACACCGTGCGGGTGGTCGACTACGGCACCGCCGACGGCCTGTTCTTCCTCGCCATGGAGTACCTCGACGGCGAGACGCTGGAGTCCGCGCTCCGCCGCGGCGCGCTCCCCTGGCACCGGGCCCTGGGCATCACGCTCCAGATGGCGCGGGCGCTGCGCGAGGCGCACGAGCTGGGCGTGGTGCACCGAGACCTCAAGCCGGCCAACGTGGTGTTGCTCTCGGCCGACGACGACACCGACTTCGTGAAGGTGGTCGACTTCGGGCTGGTGAAGTCCTTCGTCGACGGGCACGAGCTCGAGGGCCGCGCCATCACCCAGCAGGGCATGCTGATGGGCAGCCCTCCGTACATGGCGCCGGAGCAGGGAGAGCGGAACCGCGCCGACCCGCGCAGCGACCTCTACTCGCTGGGCACGCTGCTCTTCGAGATGCTGTGGGGGCGCCCGCCGTACACCGGCAACAGCGCCCTCGACATCATCATGAAGCACGTCAACGAGCCGGTGCCGCCCATCAAGGGTCCGCCGCGCTTCGAGCCGGTGCCCGAGTCACTCAAGGCGGTGGCGGTGAAGTGCCTCGCCAAGTCGCCCATGGACCGCTTCCAGTCCATGGACGAGCTGATTCTCGCGCTGCAAGACGTGCAGACCACCGAGCGCACCGCGACGCAGGAGCTGCCGGCGGTGACTGAGGTGGCGGTGCCGGTGCTGCCGTCGCCCTCGCTGGAGACCCCC
>CALNBU010000295.1 GCA_937875615.1 uncultured Archangium sp. | reverse complement strand
TCCGACGACGGCGAACGCCTCGACGACGTGGAGGTGGTGCTGCGCGGCGGGGAGCTGCCGCCCACCCGCGTACCGTGGAACGAAGACACCCGCGACTACCGGCTGTCGGACTTCCGCTGGGTCCCGGCCATGCGCCTCGAGGTGCGCCGCGGCGACGCGTGGCTCGACGGGCAGCTCGACGTCCCCGGCGCGACGCTCATCGCCAACCCGCTCCCGGGCGCGACCTTCCGCAAGGCCGACGCGCCCTCGCTGCTGGTGCAGTGGAAGGACGAGCGCGGCGTGTTCGCCCACACCACGGTGATCCACGTGCAGCGCGCCGGCGTCGATCGCGAGCTGCCGGCGGGCGCCCTGGAGACGGCGCTGAGCGCCGACGAGCTGACCTCCACCTCTGACGAGCGCATCCGCATCGAGCGCCGCAACGAGGTCGGCCTGCTGGGCGGCGCCCGCGGCTCGCGCCTCACCGCCGGCACCGAGAACGCCGTCACCTTCAACGTGGAGTGAGGCCGCCCACACCGCCGCACAACGCGCTTCACACAAGCGTCACACAGTTGTCACCAGCGCCGGTGGCCACGTCTGCGACACCGCGCGGCCTATGAGCGTGCTCCAGGGACTGGTTCGCTTCTTCCTCCCCCGCGAAGGTCATTGGTACGACATGCTCGAGGAGCTGGGGGTCCTGGCGCACGCGGCCTCGAAGGCCCTCGCCACCTTCAAGGACCAGCCGGCCTCGAAGGTGCGCGAGGCGGTGCAGGCCATCGAGCACAAGGCCGACGACGTGGTGCGCCGCATGGAAGACGCCCTGGCCCGCACCTTCGTGACCCCGCTCGATCGCGAAGATCTCCACCGCCTCACCTCGGAGCTCGACGACATCGTCGACCTCTGCAACCTCTCCGCCCGCGCCTTCAACCTGTACCACCTCGAGAAGCCGACGGAGGCCATGGTCGCGCTGATGGACAAGCTCGAGGCCTGCACCGCCATCCTCGCCGAGGAGGTGCCGCACCTGCGCAAGCACGCGTACACCAGCCTGCTCGAAGGCGGCCGGCGGGTGCGCGCCATCGAGAAGGAGGCCGACTCCATCTACCGTCAGGCCATCTCGCACCTCTTCTCCGAGTCACACTCCGACTTCCGCGAGATGCTCCGACAGAAGGAGGCGCTGGACGACCTGGAGGCGGCGGTCGACTACTGCGACAACGTCGCAGACCTGTTGACCAACCTGGCCGTGAAGCATGGTTAGCCTGCTCATCGCGGTCGTCGTGATGGCGATCGTCTTCGACTACATCAACGGCTTTCACGACGCCGCCAACGCCATCGCCACCGTGGTCAGCACCGGGGTGCTGCCTATCCGCACCGCGGTGTTTCTGGCCGGCATCCTCAACTTCGCGGGCGCGGTGACCGGCACCGCGGTAGCCAAGACCATCGCCTCGGGCTTCGCGGACCCCGGCGACGTCACCCAGGCCGTGGTGCTGGCGGCGCTGCTGGGCGCCTGCATCTGGAACCTGATCACCTGGTGGTTCGGCATTCCCTCCAGCAGCTCCCACGCGCTGGTGGGCGGACTGGCGGGCGCGGTGGTGGCGCACGCGGGCGTCGGCGCCTTCAAGTGGGGCGCGCTGGTGCAGAAGGTGCTGGTGCCGCTGGTGGCCTCCCCCACCATCGGCTTCGTGGTGGCCTTCTTCGCCATGGTGGGGCTGGTGTGGGTCTGCCGGGGCCGCTGGAGCCGCGGCGTGCTGCTGGCGCTCGCCGCGTTGGTGCTGGCCGGCCTGGGCTGGGCCGTCTGGCACTCGGCGACCCTCTCGGTGGCGCTGCGCGAGAGCACCCTCGAGACGAAGATCGTCCTCGCGTTGGGCCTGTGCTTCCTCGTGGGCGTGCCGGTGTTGTACGGCGCCCGACCCCAGGTGGTGCAGTCTCACTCCCGGCGGCTGCAGCTGCTGTCCGCGGGGATGATGGCCTTCGGCCACGGCAGCAACGACGCCCAGAAGTCCATGGGCATCATCACCCTGGCCCTGGCGGTCTTCGTCACGCAGGGGCACGCGCTCCCCGAGTGGACGCCCGACTGGTTCCTGCCGCAAGACGCCGACCATGTGCCGACCTGGGTGGTCCTCGCCTGCGCGACGGCCATCGCCGCGGGCACCGCTGCGGGAGGCACGCGCATCATCAAGACCATGGGCACCAAGATCATCCGCATCACGCCGCTGCAGGGCTTCGCCGCCGAGACCGCGGGCGCCTTCACCATCCTCGGCGCGAGCCACCTGGGCATCCCGGTGTCCACCACCCACGTCATCAACGCCGCCATCATGGGCGTCGGCGCCAGCAAGCGCCTCTCGGCGGTGCGCTGGGGCGTGGCCGGCAACATCCTCATCGCCTGGGTGGTGACGCTGCCCTTCTCGGCCGGGCTGGCCTGGCTCTCGATGAAGCTCCTCGCTCTGCTGGGTACGTAAATCTCTCTCCGCAACAGAAAGCAGGCGGGTCCGTTCCCAACCCGCTGCCCTTGTGACCAACTCGCGCCATGGGGGAACAACCGACGGCGACCGACCTGGGCGAAGGGGTGTGGCGGCTCGCCTACCCGACGCCCGAGACGATGAACGGAGCCGCCAGTGAAGGCGTGCTGCGCCCGCTGGTGGAGGCCTCCCGCGCCGGACCGCTGGTCATCATCGCGGTGCTCCCGCCCGAGGTGCGCCTCGTGCCGCCGGGGTTGGTGTCCTTCTGGCTGACGCACTTCACGCGCGGCGGCATCCACCTCGCGGCGGCGGCGGTGGTGTCGCGCTCGCTGGCGGTGAAGGTGGCGCTGTCGGGCTTCGGCTCCGCCATGTCACTCAGTCAGCGCCCGGTGCAGTTCGGCACCTTCCCCTCCTTCGAAGAAGCGCTGGCCTGGGCCCACACGAAGCGGCCGCGCTGAGCGGCGCTACGGCGCGCGCTGCGCTTCGACCGCGAACAGCAGGGCCTCGGGCGTGCACGGCATGGGCAGCTTCACCTCGCGCCCCGGAGGCCCGAAGGCCGCCACCGCCGCCCGCAGCGCCGCCACCACGGAGAGCGCCAACATCAGCGGGGGCTCGCCCACCGCCTTGCTACCGTGGATGACGTCGTGCTGCGCGGCGTCGGCCAGCAGCGTGACGCGGAAGTCTTCGGGGGCGTCGCCCAGCGCCGGGATCTTGTACGTGTCGGGCGAGTGCGTGCGCAGCCAGCCGCGCTCGTCGAAGCGCAGCTCCTCGTTGGTGAGCCAGCCCATGCCCTGGATGAAGCCGCCCTCGACCTGCCCCCGGTCGATGGTGGGCGCCAGCGAGCGGCCCACGTCGTGGAGGATGTCCACGCGCCGCAGCCGCCACTCTCCGGTCAGCCCCGACAGCTCCACCTCACTCACCGCCGCGCCGTACGCGAAGTAGTGGAACGGCTTCCCGCGGCCCTTCGCCTTGTCGTACGAGATGTCGGGCGTGCGGTAGTAGCCGGTGGCCGAGAGCGACACCTGCGCGAAGTACGCCGCCTGCGTCACCTGCTCCAGCGGCACCTCCCGCCCCTGCGCCAGCGCGCGACCGTCGGCGAAGCGCACCTCGTCCGCGGGCGCGTCGAGGAGCCCGGCGGCGATGGGGCGGAGCCGCTCGCGCACCACCTCGCAGGCCTGCTTCACCGCCTGGCCGTTGAGGTCCGAGCCCGACGAAGCGGCGGTGGCCGACGTGTTGGGCACCTTGTCGGTGGCGGTGTTCATCGCCCGGATGCGCGAAGGCCTGAGGCCGAGCTCGTGCGCGCAGATGGCCAGCATCTTGGTGTGCAGGCCCTGGCCCATCTCGGTGCCACCGTGGTTGAGCTGCGCGGAGCCGTCGGCGTACACCACCAGCAGCGCGCCGGCCTGGTTGAGGAACGAGGTGGTGAAGCTGATGCCGAACTTCACCGGGGTCAGCGCCAGCCCGCGCCGGGCGTGGACCTGGCCCTGATTGAACGCGGCCACCTCGGCGCTCCGGCGCGCGTAGTCGGACGAGGCCAGCAGCTCATCGAAGATGCGCGGCAGGCGGTTGTCGTCGACCACCTGGTGGTACGGCGTGAGGTTGCGCGGCGCGGCGCCGTAGAAGTTCCGCCGCCGCACCTCCACCGGGTCGAGGCCGGTGCGCTCGCAGAAGCGGCTGATGATGTCCTCGATGACCGCCATGCCCTGCGGGCCGCCGAAGCCGCGGAACGCGGTGTTCGACGGGAGATTGGTGCGCGCCGGGCGCCCCACCAGGCGCACGTCGGGCAGGAAGTAGCCGTTGTCGGAGTGGAAGAGCGCGCGGTCGGTGATGGCCCGCGTCAGATCATTGCTGAAGCCGCCGTTCGAATAGAGCTGCGCGTCGAGCGCCAGCAACGTGCCGTCGGCGCTGAAGCCCACGTCGAAGCGGGTGAGGAACGGGTGGCGCTTGCCGGTCCACAGCATGTCCTGGTCGCGGTTGAGCCACACCTTCACCGGCCGGCCGGTCTTGAGCGCGGCCAGCGAGGCGAAGGCGGCGTAGTTGGCCGACTGCGTCTCCTTCCCGCCGAAGCCGCCGCCCATGCGGGGCACCTCCACCACGATCTGGTGACGGTGCCAGTGCAGCACGTGCGCCACGATGGCCTGCACCTCGCTGGGGTGCTGCGTCGAACAATAGAGCTTGAGCGAGTCGCCCTCTTCGGGGAGCGCCAGGGTGCAGTGCGTCTCGAGGTAGAAGTGGTCCTGACCGCCGGTGACCACCTCGCCCTGAAAGCGCACCGCGGCCCGGGCCAGCGCCGCGTCGGGGTCTCCACGCAGCAGCGTGTGGGGGTCGGCCAGCCAGCTGTCCTGCGCGATGGCCTCCTCGATGGTGAGCACCGCCGGGAGCGGCTCCACGTCGACCTTCACCTTCGCCGCGCCGGCGCGGCAGGCCTCGTAGCTCTCGCCCACCACCAGCGCCACCGCCTGCCCCAGGAAGTGGATCTCCGCGGAGGCCAGCAGCTCCTCGTCGTGGATGACCGGGCCCACCTGATTGTCCCCCGGCACGTCGCGGGCGGTGAGCACCGCGTGCACGCCCGGCACCTGGCGGGCCTCGGAGGAGTCGACGCCCCGCAGCCGCCCGCGGGCCACCGGCGCGCCCACCACCTGCGCCACCAGCATGCCCGGCGGCGCGGGGAAGTCGTCGACGTACTTCGCCTCGCCCGTCACGTGCTTGAGGCCGCTCTCGTGCAGCAGCGGCTGGTGCAACGGCGTCACGTACCCATCAGCCATGGGCCACCTCCACGAGCGCCTGCACGGTGGCCGCGTGGCCTGGGCGCAGCGCGGGCTGGCGGTCGTGCCGCGTCTCTTCGAAGAAGCCCCGCAACAGATTGGCCGCCACCAGCAGTCGGTACGGCGCGCTGCCCCGGTGATCCGACATGGGCGTGAAGTCAGCGGCGATGGCCCGCGCCGCGGCCTCCACCGCGGCCTGGCCCCAGGGCTGCCCCACCAGCGCGCGCTCGGCGGTGGAGGCGCGTTTGGGTGTGGCCGCCATGCCCCCGAAGGCCAGCCGCGCCGCGGTGACCAGGCCCTGCGCGTCGACGTCGACGAAGAACGAGGCCGCCACCGCCGAGATGTCGAGCTCCCGCCGCTTGCTGACCTTGTAGGAGACCGCCCGCGCCGAGGGCGCCACGAGCGGCAGCTCCACCCCGGCCAGCAGCTCCTTCGGCGCGAGCGCGGTCTTCCGGTAGCCGACGAAGAAGTCCTCCAGCGGGAGCCGGCGCTCGCCGGCGCGGCTCCGCAGCACCGCGGTCGCGCCCAGGGCGATGAGCGCGGGCGGGAGATCTCCGATGGGCGAGGCGTTGCCGAGGTTCCCGCCCACCGTGCCCCGGTGCTTGATCTGCCGCGCCGCGAAGTAGCGCGTCATGCGATGCAGCGAGGGGAACCGCCGCTCGCTGAATGACTCCAGCTCGGAGATGGTCACCCCGGCGCCCACGCGCACCACGCCGTCGACGACGGCGATGCGCTTGAGCGCCTGCAGCCCCTCGAGTGAGACGAGCTTCGGCGGCAACGCGAAGCGCTTGGTCACCTCGAGCGACAGGTCCGTCCCGCCGTTGACGAAGCGCGCGTCGGGGTGCGCGTCGAGCTCGTCCCACAGGGCCTCGAACGTCTCGGGGGTGGTGAAGCGCTGGCCTTCGCCCTCGTAGGCGAGCGCCATGCCCTGCGGCGCGGACGCCTCGAGCTGCGCGGCGAAGCGATCCTCCGGGCAGCTCCCGGCGACGGCCTGCGCCGCCTCGCGGATGGGCCGATAGCCGGTGCAGCGACAGAGGTTGCCGCAGAGCTGATCATCGAGCTTCCAGGGCGCGTCGAGGTCGGTGCGGTAGCTGGCCTCGAACAGCGACATCACGATGCCCGGCGTGCAGTAGCCGCACTGGCTGCCCAGGGCCTTCGACATCGCCAGCTGCACCGGGTGGTAGCCGTCGGGCGAGCGGAGCGCCTCCACCGTCACCACGTGCTTGCCCTGCAACATCGGCAGCATCACCAGGCAGGCGTTGATGGCCCGCCACACCGGCCGCGCGTCCTCGCCCTGCTCCACCACCGCCACCGAGCACGCGCCGCAGTCACCCTCGGCGCAGCCCTCCTTGGTGCCGGTGAGGCCGCGGCGGTCTCTCAGGTAGCGCAGCAGCGTCGTGGTGGGGCTCACGCCGGTCTCTTCGACCCACGCGCCGTTGAGATTGAATCGCAGGCTGTTCATGGTGACCCGGGGTTGTACACCGCCCGGGCCGCCGTCAGGGTCTCCTGTGCGTCGGAAACCACACCTCAGCGGCGCCGACCGTCGCCTCGGGACGAGATTCCTTTCATGGGCTTCTCGCGAAATCGCGCCATAGTGCCGCGGGGGAGAAGAAAACCGTCATGAGCGAGCAGCTGTGGTTCGACTTCACCATCGAGGGCATCTTCGTCAAGGGCCTGGGAGAACGCCTCACCCCGTAGCTCCGGGAAGAGCTCCGCGCGCTGGGCATCGACCTGAATCGCCTGGGCCCCGCCTACCCCGTGGCGACGGTGCGCCAGGCCCTCGACGCCACCTGGCGAAGAACCTTCCCCGGCCTCTCCCGAGACGACGCCTTCCGGGAGCTGGGCCGGCTCTCGGTGCGCGGCTACCTCGACACCATGATCGGCAAGGCGGTGCTGGGGATGTTCCGGCTGCTCGGCGTCCGGCGCTCGCTGCTCAAGCTGCACCAGTCGATCTCCGGCGGGAGCAACTACGTGAAGACCACCTCCGAGCAGGTGGGCCCCACCACCATCGAGATCACCGTGCACGACGCCAGCGAGATGCCGACCTTCTGGGAGGGCATCCTCCTCGGCGGCGCGGAGCTCATCCACGCCCGGAACCTGCGCCTGAGCATCATCGCACGCCCGGCCCCCGCCGCCGGCTACCGCGTGGAGTGGGACGAGGCCTGACCCGCGGCGCCCGACGGGTTGTCGACGCACCTTGACTTGAGGGAGGTCGCGACTAAACGGACGCCGCGATGATCCAGGTCGAAGGCCTCACCAAGTTCTACGGGGAGCGCGCGGCGATTCGCGACCTCTCCTTCACCATCGAGAAGGGCGAGGTCATCGGCTTTCTCGGGCTCAACGGCGCCGGCAAGTCGACCACGCTCAAGGTCCTGGGCTGCGTGCTGCTGCCCACCTCCGGGCGCGTGCGCATCGACGGCTACGACGTCACCAGGGATCCCCACGAGATCCGCAAGCGCATCGGCTTCCTGCCCGACACGCCGCCGCTCTACGACGAGATGACGGTGCAGGCCTACCTGCGCTTCGTGGCCGAGCTGCGCGGGGTCGCCCCGGGCGAGCTGCAGCGGCGCGTCGACGAGGCGATGGCCCGGACCGCGTTGAGCGACCGGCGGGGTGAGCTCATCAGCAGCCTCTCTCACGGGTACCGCCAGCGGGTGGGCGTGGCGCAGGCGCTGGTGCACGGACCGCGGCTGCTGATCCTCGACGAGCCCACCAGCGGCCTCGACCCGGTGCAGATCGTGGAGATGCGCGAGCTCATCCGGCAGCTCAAGGGCGAGCACACGGTGCTGGTCTCGTCGCACATCCTGGGAGAGATCTCGCAGATCTGCGACCGCTACCTGGTGATTCAGCAGGGCGAGATCATCGCCCGCGGCACCGAGGCCGAGCTGTCGACGCAGCTGGGCTCCAGCGGCGCGGTGGAGCTGGAGGTGCGCGGCGACGCGCAGCTCGCGGTGAGCGCCCTCAAGGCCGTCGCCGGGGTCAGCGACGTCACCATCGCGCACCTCGAGGGCGGTCTGGCCGCGCTCCGCGTGGTCACCGCCGGAGAGCTGCGCGCGGAGCTGGTGCGGGCGCTGGTGGCCGCCAACGTCGACGTGCTGCGCGTCGACCGCTCCGCGGCGCGCCTCGAGAACATCTTCCTCCAACTCACCCACGGAAAAGCATGAAGAACATCTGGCTCATCGCCCGGCGGGAGCTCGCGGCGTACCTGCGCACCATGAGCGGCTACATCATCATCGCGGTGATGCTGTTCATCGACGGCCTGCTCTTCAACGCCTTCGCCATCCCCGGCACCGCCAAGAAGTCGTCGGAGATCCTGGCCGACTTCTTCATGCTCACCTCCGGCATCACCATGGTGGGCGCGGTGTTCCTCTCCATGCGGCTCATCGCCGAGGAGCGGCAGACCGGCACCCTGGCGCTGCTCTACTCCTCGCCGGTGCACGACCTGGAGATCGTGCTGGGGAAGTTCCTCGCCGCGCTGCTCTTCCTCTGCCTCTTCTTCACCGCCACGCTCTACATGCCCGCGCTGGTGGCGGCCTACGGCAAGGTCTCGCTGGGGCACATCTTCTCCGGCTACCTCGGGCTGCTGCTGGTGGGCGCCACCGGCCTGGCCATCGGCACCTTCGGCAGCGCGCTCTCGAAGAGTCAGGTGTTGGCGGCGGTGCTCTCCGGGGTGATGACGCTCGCGCTCACCACCGCGTGGCTGCTGGGGAAGATCACCGACCGGCCGCTCACCGACATCGTCAACGGGCTCGCCTGGTGGGGACACTTCGAGGCCTTTCGCACCGGCGTCATCCACCTGAAGCACGTCTCGTACTTCGTCCTGGTGTCCTTCATCGCGCTCTTCTCCGCCACGCGGGTGCTGGAAGCGCGGAGGTGGCGGTAGACCATGCCCTCCATCATCCTCTCTGCAGGCCTGCTGCTGTTCTACGTCGGCGAGCGCGTGGTCGACGCCGGCCCCGCCCGCTGGGCGCTGCTGGCGCTCGGCGCGCTGCTGGTCGTCGCGGCCACCGGCTGGCGCTTCTCGCTCTCCGGCGCGACGGAGCCAGGGCGCGTCCACCGGACGCTGGCGCGGCTGCACCTGCTGACCATCGCCGCGCTCGTCCTCTACGCGCTGCAGTCTGACCTGCTCACGCGCACCACCGGCACCGCGCTGAGCGCCGGTTGGCCCCGGCTCGCGGGGAGCCTGGGGGCGCTGTGGCCGGCGGTGTTGCTGGCGGCGCTGCTGCCCACGCTCTTCATCGAGCTCTCCTTCCTCTCGATGCGCAAGGCGCCCACCCTGGAGGCTGCGCGCATCACCGAGGCGCTGCGCTCCGGGCTGGGGTTGGCCTTCGCCTTCGTGTTCGTCTTCTCCACGCAGTACGTGATGACCGCGCGCAACACGAAGTTCGACCTCTCGTACTTCCGCGTGGCGCGGGTGAGCGAGGCCACCCAGCGGCTCGCCGCCTCCTTCGATGAGCCGGTGGAGGTGTACCTCTTCTTCCCGCCGTCGAGCGACGCGGCCACGGTGGTCGAAGAGTACTTCTCCGACCTCAAGGCCGGCGCGCCGCTGCTGTCGGTGACCCGCCTCGACCACGCGCTGGAGCCCCAGAAGGCGAAGGAGCTCGGCGTCACCGGCAACGGCACGGTGCTCATCAGGAAGGGCGGCCGCAAGGAGACGCTCTTCATCGGCAACGAGGTCGAGAAGTCGAAGACGCAGCTGCGCGGGCTCGACGTGGAGGTGAACAAGCGCCTCAGCCAGGTGGGCAAGGCGCGGCGCACGCTCTACTTCACCAGCGGGCACGGGGAGCGCAGCAAGACCAACGCCGACGCGAACGACCAGCGCGCGACGCTCGAGGCGCTGCACCGGGCGCTGACCGACCAGAACTTCGAGGTGCGGCCGCTCACCGCCGCCGAGGGGCTGGGCTCGGAGGTGCCGAAGGACGCCGCGGTGGTGTTCATCATCGGCCCCCAGCGCGCGTTCGACGCGGCCGAGGTGGACTCCCTCGCGAAGTACCTCGACGCGGGCGGGAAGCTCTTCGTGGCGCTCGACCCCGACGCGAGCCTCGACTTCGCTGAGCTGCTGCGGCCGCTGGGCCTCACCTTCGTGCCGGAGCCGCTGGCGCAGGACCGCAACGTGGTGAATGCCAGGCCGCCCCCCGGCCTCGCCGACCGCGTCAACATCGCCACCCGCACCTACAGCTCGCACCCCATCGCCACCTATCTGGGCCGCGCCCAGTCGCCGGTGGTGTTCCTGGGCGCGGGCGCGCTGGAGGAGGCGAAGCAGCACCCCGCAGACCTGGTGGTGGACTTCGCGGTGAGGTCGCTCACCGAGACCTGGAACGACGCCAACCGGAACTTCCAGTACGACGAGGGCGAGACGAAGAAGGCCTGGGGCGTGGTGGCGGCGGTGGAGCGCAAGCAGGCCGGCAAGGACGGCCAGCAGCCCTTCCGCGCGGTGGTGATGGGCGACTCCGACGCGGTGGCCGACGTGGTGCTGGCCAACGTGCAGGGCAACGGCCTGCTGGTGTCCGACGCCTTCAAGTGGCTGGCCGGCGACGAGAAGCTGGCGGGCCCCACCAACACCGAGGTCGACGTGCCGCTCACCCGCACCGCCCAGGAAGACAAGCTCTGGTTCTACGGCACCACCTTCTTCGCGCCGTTGTTGGTGGTGGGTCTGGGTTTCCTCGCCTCACGCCGGCGCAGCAGCAAGAAAGGAGCGCAGCAGTGAAAGCGCGCAGCACCGCGATTCAAGGAGGGCTCGCGCTGGTGGGCCTGGTGGCGGCGTACTTCACCTGGCAGCGCCCGACGGAGACCCTCAAGCAGGACGGCGTGGTCCTGGTGGAGGCGACGAAGAGCTCGCTCGAGAAGCTGCGCTACTCCGACGGGAACCGGCTGGTGGCGCTCGAGAAGGGCGACCGCTTCACCGTCACCTACGCCTGGGAGCCCGGCAAGCGCCCGGCCTACGACGCGGGCGTGGGGCTGGAGTTGATGGACGGCGGCGTCGATGGTGGCGCGGTGGTCAAGCCGGTGCAGCCGCCGCCCGCGCCCGACCGCACGGTCTTCGCCAACGAGCGCGCCGACACCGCGTGGAGCAAGTTCACCCCCTTCGCCGGGACCCGCGCGCTGGGCAAGCTGAGCGAGGAGAAGTTGAGCGAGCTGGGGCTCACCGACAGTCCGCGGCGGCTGACCATCACCGTGAGCGGCGCCGCGCGCGACTTCACCATCAGCAAGACGGTGGCCGGGGTGCTGGGCAGCTACGCGCAGGACGACCGCAGCAAGGACGTCTTCCTCATCTCCTCGTCGATCTTCAACGAGCTCGACCCCAACTCCACCCTGCTCATCGACCGCCGACTGCACACCTTCAAGCTGACGGAGTTCGACGCCTTCACGGTGAGCGCCGACGGCGAGCGCCGCGCCTTCGTCGTGAGCGGCGCGGAGGTCCCGGCCAGCCTGCGCATCGCGCCGGCGCTCACGCCCGACGCGCCCGACGAGCTCCTCAAGAACTGGCACGAGAAGGTGTGGAACCGGCTCATCGTCACCGAGGTGCTGCAGCAGGGAGAGCTGCCTCCGAAGGGGGCGCCGCAGGTGGTGCTGCGCGTCGAGTACACGCTCAAGGGCCGCCCAGTGGGCTGGCTGGAGCTGGCCGGTGTGGAGAAGACCTGGTGGGCGCGCAGCGAGAACACCCCCGGGTGGGTCTCGATGCACGGCGGCACCGAGGACATCGCGCTCGAGGGCCGCAAGCTGGCCGTCGAAGACGGTCGCTGAAGCCTCACCGCGCGCCTTCGCTACGGGCGCTTCTTCTTCGCCAGGGCCACGTCGCCCTGTCGAAGGACCAGCTCGAACTCGCCGCTGCCCACGCCCCGCATGGCGTTCTCGGCGCCGTGGTCACCCCGCATCGAGGACCACAGGAGGTACTCGCACTCCCGCAGCCCGGAGCGGAGCGTGCGCTGCTCCACGTGCACCGAGGTGGTGTGTGGCTGGATGCGCTCGGAGGTGCACAGCACCACCTCCGGAGGCACCAGCGCCAGCAGCTCCCGGAGCGAGGCGGCGCGCTGGTAGTCGGCCTCCGACGGGCGCTGGAGTGGGACGTCGGCGAAGCCTCCGTGGATGACGCCCCGGGGTGAGTAGGCGCCCCACTGCACCGCCGCCACCAGCGTGCCGCAGGCCAACGCCACCAGCGCGGCCCGACGCTTCACCACGCCGTCGGGTGAGGCCGCGTAGCCCCCCAGCACGATGACCAGCGCCGGGAAGAGGTAGGCGGCCCAGTTGGCCACGTACTGGAAGCTGATCTGGATGGGCGGCAGCGGGCCGCTGGTGATGAGCGTCAGGAAGACACCCGGGATCAACAACAGCCACAGCCAGCCCCGACGCAGCGGGAGGAAGGCCAACGGCGCGAAGAGCTGCGCCACGTACCGGAGCTTCTCCCACGTCAGCACCGACTTCAGCGCGAAGGCGGGGTTGGAGATCATGGTCTTGAGCACCGAGCCGAAGCCGCCCGGCTCGTCGGGCGCCTGGAGCGACTGGTAGTGCGCACCCGCGAAGCCGGTGTTCCTCATGACCACGAAGCGGATGATGACGAAGTACGTCAGCGCCACCACCACCGAGGCGATGCCCGTCTTCGGCCGCTCGCCCGACAGGAAGAGGTAGAGGCCCAGGGCCGTGAGCCCGATGGACACGTCCTCGCGACAGAGGATCGCCAGCGTGAAGCACACCCAATAGGCGCTCCACCGGCGGTGCTCGACGGCGGCGAAGGCGCCGATGACCAGGGAGGCCGCGATCAACTGCCAGTGGAAGTCATAGAGTTGCGCGGCGTGCATCGGCGCGTAGGCCAACCAGGCCACCGCCACCGCCATCGCCAGCCCACCCGACAGCCGGCTCCGGGCGAAGAGGTAGAGCGGCCACGCGGCGCCGGCGACGAAGAGCGCCTGCAGCACCAACAACGTCTTCGCGTCGGGGAACAGCGCGTAGATGGGGAGCAGGAAGAAGGTGCCGAAGTCGGCGTGGTTGTAGAGCAGGTCGCCCCACTGCCCACCGAAGTTGAGCGGCGGCATCGCCAACCAGCGGCCCTGG
>CALNBU010000294.1 GCA_937875615.1 uncultured Archangium sp. | reverse complement strand
CCCCCGCGCCGATGGTCGCCGCCAGCAACGGCGCGCACGTGACACCGGTGGCCCGGGCGGTGGCCGCCGACAAGGGCATCGACCCGGCGACGGTGCAGGGCTCGGGCGTCCAGGGCCGGGTGCTGAAGGAGGACGTGCTCAAGGCCGCCGACGGGGCCAGCAAGGCACCGGCGCCCTCCGCCACCGCCCTCAACGCGCCGACCGGCCTGCGCGCCGAGCAGCGCGTGAAGATGACCCCGCTGCGCAAGCGCGTGGCCGAGCGCCTGCTCCAGGCGCAGAGCAACGCCGCGATCCTCACCACCTTCAACGAGGTCGACCTCACCACCACCATCCGGCTCCGCAAGGAGTACGGCGAGCGCTTCGAGAAGAAGCACGGGGTGAAGCTGGGCTTCATGAGCTTCTTCGTGAAGGCGGCGGTGGAGGCCCTCAAGACCTTCCCCGCGGTGAACGCCTCCATCGATGTCGAAGAGGTGGTCTTCCACCACTACTACGACGTGGGCGTGGCCGTGTCCGGCAGCCGCGGGCTGGTGGTGCCGGTCATCCGTGACGCCGACCAGAAGTCGCTGGCCGAGCTCGAGAAGACCATCGGCGAGTACGGCGCGAAGGCGCGCAACGACAAGCTGCAGCTCGCGGACCTCCAGGGCGGCACCTTCACCATCAGCAACGGCGGCATCTTCGGCTCGATGCTCTCCACGCCCATCCTCAACCCGCCGCAGACCGGCATCCTCGGCATGCACAACATCCAGGAGCGGCCGGTGGTGCGCAACGGAGAGATCGTCATCCGCTCGATGATGTACCTCGCGCTCTCGTACGACCACCGCCTCATCGACGGCCGCGAGGCGGTGCAGTTCCTGGTGCGCATCAAGGACGTGCTCGAGTCGCCCGAGCGGATTCTGTTGGAGGTGTAAGGCAAGGCGTCACCACCCGGTGACGCGCGCCCGCAATCTTCACGGCAGCCGTTGTCAGCGCTGAAGTCGCTTCGCTAAATCTTGCCTCGCCTTCCGGCAGGAAGCGCGGGGGGGTCCTCTGGGTGCTTTTGCCCAGAGGAAACAAAGAAGGAGCGAAGCATGACGAATGGCACCGTGAAGTGGTTCAACGACTCCAAGGGCTTCGGGTTCATCGTGCAGGACGGCGGTGGCGAAGACGTCTTCTGTCACCACACCTCCATCCAGATGGATGGGTTCCGCACCCTGGTGGAGGGACAGAAGGTCACCTTCGAGCTGACCAAGGGCCCCAAGGGTCTGCAGGCCCAGAACGTCAAACCCGCCTGACTGTTTTTCGAGCGGAGCTCGACGCTTCAGGCGTCCACGGGAGCCCGGTCATCGACCGGGCTCTTGTTCTTTGGAGTTGTGCGGTCCTGTGATTGTGTGGCCGCGTGGCTGCACCCGTCGTGCTCGGCAAATACCAGCTCATCAAGAAGCTCGCGACCGGAGGCATGGCCGAGGTTTTCCTCGCGCGCGCCGACGGTCCGATGGGCTTCGCCAAGATGTGTGTGGTGAAGCGCATCCTCCCGCACTTCAACGA
Source organism: uncultured Archangium sp. (assembly GCA_937875615.1). Classification (GTDB taxonomy): domain Bacteria; phylum Myxococcota; class Myxococcia; order Myxococcales; family Myxococcaceae; genus Archangium_A. Next base: position 2,454 of record CALNBU010000294.1, on the reverse strand, counting down.
TGACCCGCGCTTCATCGAGATGTTCCTCTCCGAGGCCCGTCTCGCCGCGCAGATGAACCACCCCAACCTGGTTCAGATCTTCGACTTCGGGCAGGCCGACGGTCAGTACTTCCTGGCGATGGAGTTCATCGACGGCCCGAACCTGCGCACGCTCAACCAGGCCGCGCGCAGCTTCTTCGGGCCCATCGACTTCGCGCTCTGCGCGCGGATCATCGCGCTGGCCGCCGAAGGGCTTCACTACGCCCATCAGCTCAAGGATGAAACCGGAGCGCCGCTGGGTCTGGTGCACCGGGACATCTCCCCCGACAACATCCTGGTAGGCCGCCAGGGCTCGGTGAAGGTGGTCGACTTCGGCATCGCCAAGGCGTCGAACCAACCGCACCTCACCAAGTCGGGGATGATCAAGGGCAAGATGGCCTACATGCCCCCGGAGCAGCTCGCGCGCGAGCCGCTCGATCAGCGCGCCGACATCTTCGCGCTGGGCATCGTGCTCTACGAGCTCGTCACCGGCGGGTTGCCCTTCGACGCCACCAGCGAGGTGAGCATCATCCAGGCGCTGATGAACCAGCAGCCGCTGGAGCGGCCCACGGCCTTCCGGCCCGACTGCCCACCTGCGCTGGAGCAGATCATCCTCACCTGCCTCGACAAGAACCGCGAGCGGCGCTTCGCCACCTGCAGCGATCTGCAGGCCGCGCTGGAGCAGTTCGTGGCCTCCACCGGCCGCGCCGTGGGCAGCCGGGACATCGCGGCGCTGGTCGAGACCGTCCACAGCAACTCCGACGACGTGACGCAGACCAACGCACGGGCGGCGGCGTCCGACGCGCTGGCGGATCCCGGCCTCGACAAGACCTCGCTGACCAACGGTTCCCATACTCCGTCGCAGACCCCGCTGGAGCCCTCCAGCACCGCGGACCGCGACGTCCCCGTGGCCGCGACGAAGCGAAGCCCCGCGCGCGTGGGAGCGGCCGTCGCCGTCGCGCTGCTGGTGGTCGGCGGGCTCGCGGCGTTCTTCCTTCGCGTCCCGCCTCCTCCGGTGACGGTGACCGGCGCACCCACCGTCGTCGACGCGGGCGCCCCGTCGTTCGACGCCGGGACACCGCCGGCTGCTTCTCCCGACGCGGCCACCGCGCTGGTGGTGGAGCCAGACCAGGACGCGGGAAGCGATGAGGCGACGGAGGTCGACGCGGGCAGCGAGGAGCCGGACCTGCCCACGCACAAGGCGCCCACCATCCGCAACGGGCGGCTGGAGCTGCGCGTCCGGCCCTACGCCACGGTGTACCTCGACGACAAGAAGCTGGGCGACACGCCGCTTCCCGCGCAGCTCGTGCCCGTCGGCAAGCACAGGCTGCGCCTGGTGAACGAGAAGCTCGGGAAAGACGTGCTCCTCGAGGTCACCATCAAACCCGGCGACAACGTCATCAAGCACAACCTGAAGGAGTGACCGTGAGAGCCCTCACCGCGACAGTCCTGCTGCTGGCCCTCCCAGCGCTCGCCCAGAGCCCGGAGGTGAAGAAGTACCTCAACACCGCCATCACGCTGTACGAGAACCTCGAGTACGAGAAGGCGCTGCGACAGCTGAAGACGGCGCAGGCCCGCTCCAAGGGGGCCGACGACGACACCCGGATCGCGCTGCTCGAGGGCATCGTGCTGGCGGACATGGGCCGCGAAGAAGCAGCGCTCACCGCCTTCAAGACCGGCTTCTCGTTCGACCTCGAGGCGAAGCTGCCAGTGGAGGTCTCTCCCAAGGTGGCGGCGGTGGCCGAGCGGGCGCGCGAGAACGTGCGCCGGGTGCTGGGGCCCCGTCTCGAGCAGCAGCGCGCCGAAGAAGAGAAGCGGCTGTTCGAGGAGCAGGAGCGCGCCCGCGCCGAGGCCGAGCGGCTCCTGGCGCTGAAGAAGCAGGAAGAAGAGGAGCGCCTGCGCAACCAACCTCCGCCGCTGGTGGAGAAGCCGGTCCAGGTGGAGTCCGGGCCGTCGGTACGGGCGCTCTCGCTCATCCCCGCAGGCGTGGGGCTGGTGGCTGGCGGCCTCGCGGTCGGCTTCCTCGTCGACGCCGGCGCGAAGGAGCAGGCGCTGCGCCGAGGCATCCCTCCCACCGACGTCGAGGCGCAGCGCGTGATGAGCGAAGGGAAGACGTCGGCCACGCTGGGGTTCGTCTTCACCGGCGTCGCCGCGGCGGGCCTCGGCACCGCGCTGGTGATGCTCATCGTCGGCGGCCCGAAAGATGGACCCGCCGTCTCCGCGCTGCCCCTTGAAGGTGGCGGCTTCGTGACCGCCACCATTCCCCTCGACCTGGGAGGCGCGCGATGACGCGGCTTCGAGTCCTCACCGTGGCGCTGGCCGTCCTCGCGGCCGGTTGTTTCAACTTCGATGACGCGTACCAGGAGTGGCAGCACCTCAACGACGCGGGAAGCAGCGGCGGTGGTGGCGGCGGCGAACCTCAGGACGCGGGCGACG
>CALNBU010000293.1 GCA_937875615.1 uncultured Archangium sp. | reverse complement strand
GGCCGCCGACGACCTGCTGGCCAAGCGGCCGAAGGTCGAGGGCGGTTCGGGCCAGCTCTACATGGCGCCGGAGACGGCGCGGGTCTTCGCCGCGGCCGAGGCGCCGGCGGGTCCGGTGGACCTCACCGACGACACCTTCGTCACCGGCACCGCCAGCGCCTACGCCGGTGGCGCCACCATCGCGGACGGCACCAACGAGGCGGCGGTGCCCCGCGAGGCGGTCGATGAGAGCGCGAAGCCCACCGCGACGCCGGGCGTGCCCTCGCGCGCGCGGCCGGTGCGGCTGGCGGGCAACGAGTGGCGGTGTGCGTGGCCCGCGGAGGCGCTCTCGCAGGACATCTACGAGCAGTCGGTGGTGCTGCGGGTGGTGGTCTCCGCCGAGGGGGCCGTGGAGGAGGCGCGGGTGTTGGAGGACCCTGGCCACGGGTTCAAGGAGGCGGCGATGGCCTGCGCCCAGCGCACGCGCTTCGAGCCAGCGCTCGATGACGCGGGGCGCGCGCTGCGGGCGTCGTCGCCGCCCATCCGGGTGAGGTTCACGCGATGAGGTGGTGGGCGCTGGCGCCGCTGCTGATGCTTGCCTGTGCGCGGGAGCGGGCGTCGGCGGCGCAGTGTCGCGACATCTTCGACCGCATGGTGGTGCTGGAGCTGGGGGAGCTGGGCTTCGTCGACGCGGTGCTGGCGAAGCGGCGGCAGGACGAGCTGGCGACGCGCTACGGCGACGAGCTCGCCGCGTGCGTGGGGCGCCCGCTGCCGGAGGGCGCGATGGCGTGCGTGGCCACCGCGACGAGCGCCGAGGACGTCAGCCACCGCTGTCTGCGGTAGCGCACGGCGCTCAGAACCAGAACGGGCTACGGGGAGAACGTCTCGACCGCGACCTCGCGCCCGTCGCTGGTGAAGGTCACCGCGCCGTCGAGGTCTGTGCGGTGGCACCGCGCGCCCACCGACTCCCACCGCCGCACCACGTCGGGCCGCGGAAAGTTGTAGCGGTTGTTCCGGCCGACGCAGAACACCACGTGCTTCGGTCTGGCGCGCGCCACGAAGTCGGGCGTGGAGCTGGTGTCGCTGCCGTGGTGCGGCGCCTTCACCACCGTCACCGGGCCGGTCTCGAGCCGCGCCTCCGCGGCGGCCTCGATGTCTCCGGTGAGCAGGAACGTCACCGCGCCGTGGCGAACCAGCAGCACCAGCGAGCGGTCGTTCTCGGCGTCGAAGTCGTCGCCGCGCTGCGGGCTGAGCACCTCCACCGTGGCGTCGCCGAGCGTGAAGGCCGGTGC
>CALNBU010000292.1 GCA_937875615.1 uncultured Archangium sp. | reverse complement strand
CCTTCATCCGCGCGACCAAAGAGCTGGCCATGACGCAGCCCGCGGTGTCCAAGGCCATCTTCGAGATGGAGTCCATGTTCGGCGAGCCGCTGTTCCACCGCTCCAACCGCGGCGTCACGCCCACCGAGTTCGGCGCCATGCTGGGGCGCCGCGTGCGCTCGCTGATGGGCGCCGGCGTCCTCAGCGGCGCCGCGCCACTGCGACCTCCGGTGATGGGCGCGGGCGTCGGCGCGGGGCCGACCAACGTGGCGCGGATGCCCCCCAGCACGTCGCGGAGCTGCGCGGCGCTCTCCGGCCGGCGCTCCGGCTCCTTCTCGAGCGCCCAGAGAATCGCCTCATCGAGCTCGGGCGGGATGTCCGGCCGCAGCGACGACGGCGCCGGCGGCGGGTCCTCCACGTGCATCCACATGGTCTGCAGCGAGTTCTCGCTCTTGAAGAGTCGCTGCCCGGTGACCAGCTCGAACAGCACGCAGCCCAGCGCGTACACGTCGGTCTGCGGGCTGATGTGACGGCCGCGCGCCTGCTCCGGAGAGATGTAGTCCGGCGTGCCCATGATGACCGAGGCGCGGGTCTGCGGCGTGGCCTCTCCCGTCACCACGCCCAGCTTGGCGATGCCGAAGTCGAGCAGCTTCACGTACGGCCGACCGCGGCCGGTGTCGACCAGGAACAGGTTGGAGGGCTTGATGTCGCGGTGGACGATGCCCGCGGCGTGCGCGGCGTCCAGCGCGTCGAGCATCTCCTCCGCCCAGCCCAGGGCCTCCGCGAGCGGCAGCGGCGCGCGGCGCTTGATGATGGCGTCGAAGGGCTGCCCCTCGAGGTACTCCATCACGAAGTAGTGCGAGCCCTCGTCGAGCTGACCGAAGCTGAAGATGTCGACGATGCCGCGGTGCCGAATCTCGTTCACCGAGCGGGCCTCGGCGAGGAAGCGCTCCACCAGGTCCTGCTCCTGCGAGAGCGAGGGCAGCAGCACCTTCACCGCGACCCGCTTGCCGATGAGCGGCTGCCGTCCCTCGTACACCACGCCCATGCCGCCCACGCCGATGCGCTTGACGATCTCGTACTCGCCGATCTTCCGACCGGAGAGGTCTGGCACGTTGGCACCCACTTCGGCCCGGCAACCTACCCTGAAGCCGCCGGCGCGGCGTTACCCTGACCTGCCTTTTGATGCTGCTGCAACCCGGCCGGCCCGGAGCGCTTGCGCGCGCGGCGCCTCCGGGTAGACCGCGTTGCATGACGCCTGCCGTGACGCCGCTCGATGGAACCCTCTTCGGTCCGGGCCAACCCTGCTTCGGCTGCGCGCCCGACCACCCCGCGGGCTTCCACCTGCGCTTCACCACCGACGGCGACGACGTGGTGACCACGCTCACGCCCGCGCCGCATCACCAGGGGCCGCTGGGCCTGATGCACGGAGGCCTCATCTCCACCCTGGCCGACGAGGCCGCGGCCTGGGCCGTGCTGGCGGGCACCGGCAAGTTCGGCTTCACCACGAACTTCGAAGCCCGGCTGCACCGCGGCGTGAAGGTGGGCGTGGAGGTCGAGGCGCGGGCCCGCCTGACCAGGCGCTCCAGCCGGGTGGTGAAGGCCACCGCGGAGCTCCGGCAGGAGGGCGCGCTCTGCTTCACCGGCGACTTCACCTTCGTGCTGCTCGACCGCGCCGGCGCGGAGAAGTTGATGGGCGCGCCGATTCCCGACGCCTGGGCGCGCTTCTGCAGGTGAGCGACGCCGGCCCGCCGCGCCAGCCCTCAGGACTGCTACACTCACCCACCCGAATGCGCCTCCTCCTTCGAGTCTCTTCCGTGTGCGCGCTGCTGTCGGCCTGCGTCGACCCCTCGACCCTCACCGGCTTCGAATGTGATGACGCCGGCGTCTGCCGCCGGCCCGATGGAGGGACCACGAGAGAAGACGGAGGCCAGGCTGGAGGCGGCAGCGCCGACGCCGGCCTGTGTGGCCCCGGCACCTGCACCGGCTGCTGCGACGCCGACGGCCGCTGCCAGAACAGCTCCGCCGCCGCGTGTGGAAGTGCGGGCGCCGCCTGCGCGCCCTGCGGAGCCGGTGACGCCTGCGTGGCCGGCGCCTGCCAGCCGCTCCGCGACCCCGGAGAGAACTGCTCCAAGCCGACCGACTGCGCCTCTGGCTTCTGCGCGAACGGCACCTGCTGCGACCAGGCGTGCACCGGCGCCTGTGAGACCTGCACCACCCAGACCGGCGGCGCGTGCACCCCGCTCCCGGAGGCCACGCCACGGTCTGCCTGCGCCCCCTACACCTGCACCGGCACCAGCGGCGACTGTCCGACGACCTGCACCAGTCAGGCCCACTGCGCCGCGGGCTTCTTCTGCGACGGCACCTGCACGCCGCTCAAGGGGAACGGCGCCACCTGCGCTGCCGGCGCCCAGTGCCTCAGCGGCTTCTGCGCCGACGGCGTCTGCTGCAACAGCGCCTGCGCGGGCTCTTGTGACCGCTGCGACGGCGCCCACGCCGGCACCTGCGGCCCCGCCCCCTCTGGCGACCCCGGGAGCCCCGCCTGCGGCGGCGCGGTGGTGTGCAACGGGACGCTGGCCGACTGTCCGATTCCCTGCGCCAGCGGGTGCCCGTCGGGGACCTGGTGCAGCGGCACCTGGTGCGCCGCGAAGAAGGCCAACGGCGTGAGCTGTGGCGCCGCGGGAGAGTGCAGCTCGAACTTCTGCGCCGACGGCGTCTGCTGCGACACCGCCTGCGGAGGCGCCTGCGACGCCTGCAGCGTGGCCCAGGGAGCCACCGTCGACGGCACCTGTGCGCTGGTGGGCGCGGCGCGCGTGTGCCGGGCCGCCACCGGCGTCTGCGACCGCGAGGAGCGCTGTAACGGCACCTCCGCCGCCTGCCCCGCCGACCTGTCCGCGGACGCCGGGGTGACCTGCCACACCACCGAGTCCTCCGCCTGGGGCGCCTGCACCAGCGCGCCCGTCTGTGCCACCACGGGCCAGGAGACGCGCACCCGCACCGAGTACCGCTGCAACGGCGACGGCGTCTGCAACCCCATGGCCAGCAACGAGTCGCGGACCTGCACCCGCACCACCGAGAACCTGTCCTGCGGCGCGACCAGCTACGACAACTATTCGGCGTGCGCCTGGCCCACCACCTGCGCCACCAGCGGGAGCCGCACCCGCACCCGCACCGAGCCGGTGTGCCAGTCCGGCGCCTGCGGCGCCACCACCACCACCGAGACCGACACCGCCGGCTGCAACCGCAACACCAACGGCGCCAGCTGCGGCACCAGCCAGTACGGCGACTGGAGCACCTGCAGCTACGCCAGCGCCTGCGCCACCAGCGGGAGCCGCACCCGCACCCGCATCGATCCGGTGTGCCAGGCCGGCGGCTGCGGCACCACCTCCACCACCGAGACCGACACCACCGGCTGCAACCGCAGCACCGTCGGCACCACCTGCGAGAGCACCCAGTACGGCAACTGGAGCACCTGCGCCTACAGCCAGGTGTGCAGCCCCAACGGCTCGCGCACCCGCACCGTCAGCGCCTGGACCTGCAGCACTTCCGGCGCCTGCGTGGGCAGCAACACCACCGAGACCGACATCTCCGGCTGCAACCGGAACCCGGTGGGCATGCTGTGCCGCGCGGCGGACCCCTCCAGCTGCGACTTCGACGAAGAGTACTGCGTGGCCGGCAACAGCAACTGCCCGACGGACGTCGGCGGCTGCGTCGGCGCCCAGCGCTGCTGCGCGTTCGACGGCTGCACCTGCTCCAACTGTTTGTGTCATTGAAAGTCGAGCGGGGCCGCCAAGGCCGTTGAAGCCACGCTCCGAACGGACCATGTTCGGGGCCGTGCGCCCGCTTGCCCTCGCACTCGCGCTGCTCGCCACGCCGGCGCTGGCCGACAACACCGCCGACGAAGCCGAGGTGGCCTTCTCGCTGGGCAACAGGGCCTTCGCCCGCAGCGACTACGACGGCGCGCTCGCCGCCTACTTCCTGTCGTACCGCCTGGTCCCCAACCGCAACGTGCTCTTCAACATCGCGCGCTGCTACGAGGCCCAGGGCCGCCCCGACGAGGCCTACCGGTACTGGAACGACCTCTCGGTGGGTGCGTCGCTGGCCGAGGCCGACGCCCGGGAGGTGCGCGCCGCGCTGCGACGGCTGGCGCCGAAGGTGGCGCTGGTGACGGTGACCTCCTCGCCTCCCGGCGCGGAGGTGTTCCTCGACCGCAAGGATCTCGGCAGCCGCGGCCGCACACCGCTCACGCTGGCGGTCCCCGTGGGGCCCCACACCCTGCTCCTGGAGCTCGCCGGCCACCGCGACGCCAGGCTCGACGTCACCACCGCCCGCGGTCACGAGGCGCGCAGCGCGGTGGAGCTGCTCCGCGTGGTGGGGATGGTCGAGCTCTCCGGCGCGCCGGAGCACGCCGAGGTGCGCGCCACCGTCGACGGCGAGGTGCTGGGCCGGTTGCCCGCCCGGCTGGAGCTCCCCCCCGGCCAACGGGTGCTCTTCGTCTCGGCGCCGGGCTTCGTGCCCCAGCAGGTGCTGGTGGAGGTGAAGGGCGACCTCACCAGCACCGCGCACGTCACGCTGCTGGAGCAGCCGAAGGCCACCGGGAAGCTGGTGGTGACCTCCAACCGCGAGGCGTCGCTGGTGCGCGTCAACGGCGTCGACTCCGGCTTCACCCCCACGGTGCTGACCTTGCCCGTCGGCGAGTACGAGGTGGAGGTCACCACCGACGAGGTGACGCCCCTCGTTCAGCAGGTGATGGTGACGCAGGACCAGGAGACGCGCGTCGCGGCCGCCCTCCGCTATGCGCCGCCGCGCATCACCGCCGCCTCGAAGTCGCAGCTCACCGTCGACGAGGCACCGGCCAGCGTCACCGTCATCACCCGCGATGAGCTGCGCGCCTTCGGCTACCAGACGCTGCCGGAGGCGCTCGCCGCGGTGCGCGGCCTCTTCTTCACCGACGACCGCATCTACACGTACATCGGCGTGCGCGGCTTCCAGCCGCCGGGCGACCTCAACACCCGCATCCTCATTCTCTGGGACGGCCGCCCGGTGAACGATGTGTGGGCGGGCCAGGGCTTCAGCGCGCGGGACCTCGAGCCCGACCTCTCGGGCGTCGAGCGCATCGAGGTGGTGCGCGGCCCGGCCTCGCTGCTCTTCGGCACCGGCGCCTTCTTCGGGGTCATCAACGTCGTGCCCCGCACGCGCGTGGGCGGCGACCGCCACGTGGAGGGCGTGGTGGGAGCGGGCGGGCAGAACTCGGTCAAGGCGCGCGCCTTCGGGAGCGTCGGCCGCGAGGGCCGCTCGCTGGGCGTCACCGGCAGCGCCTACTTCGGCGAGGGCGCCACGCTGACCGACCTCGGCGGCGGCAGCACCGTGCGCGGCCTCGACGGCGAACGCTCGCTCGGGGTGTCGATGCGCGGTGAGCTCGAGGGCTTCACGCTGGTCGCCAAGCTCACCCAGCGGCGAAAGCAGATACCCACCCAGCCGCTGGGCGCGGCCTTCGGGCTGTCGGGCACCGAGTACACCGACGTGCGCGGCTTCGCCGAGCTCCGCTACGAGAAGGCCTGGAGCCGGGTGACGCTCAACGCGCGCGCCAGCTACGACGCCAGTCGATACCGCGGCTGGTACGCCAGGCTCGACGACGAGGGCGCCCTCGCGCCCCGCGTCACCGACACCGGCGGCGCCGACTGGTACAGCGCCGAGGCGCGCCTGGGCGTGACGCTCTTCGAGGGCAACCGGCTGACCGCCAGCGTGGAGACCCAGGGACAGTTCGTCTCTCAGCGCCCGGTGGGCACCGGCCGCGACGACCGCCACACCCGCTTCCTCATCTCGGGGACCCTCATGGACGAGTGGCGCCTGTGGGGCTCCCGGCTCTTCCTGCAGGCGGGCCTGCGCGTCGACAAGTACTTCGACCTCCCCGACGTGGCCCTCTCTCCGCGCGGCGCGGTGGTGGCGCGCCTGTACGACGCGGGGCTGACCAAGCTGGTGGTGGGCCGCGCCTTCCGCGCCCCCAACGTCTACGAGACCTACTTCGGCGACAACTTCGCGACCCAACGACCGGCGCCGGTGCCTCCGCGGCCCGAGCTCATCACCACCTTCGAGCTCGAGCACGCCCACGACTTCACGCCGGAGCTCCGCGCCACGGTGGGCGGCTACTTCAATCTCATCGACCAGCTGGTGGTGCTCGAAGAGGAGTCCCTCGCCACCCCGCTGTGCGGCGCCGGAGGCGAGGCGGCGCAGTGCGTGGTGTTCAACAACACGCGCGGACGGATGCTCGCCGCCGGCGCGGAGGCCCAGCTGCGCTGGAGGCCGGGCCGCTTCACCCTGGTCGACGCCTCGTACTCCTTCGTGTGGCTGGGCGGCGTCGACCTCACCGGCGGCGCGTACCCCGCGCACATGGCCGCGCTGCGGGCGCTGGTGCCCATCAAGGACGGGCTGGTGCGGCTGTCGACGCAGGTGGTGTTCCAGTCGGCGCGGCGCGCGCAAGACAGCACCTTCATCGGCGAGGCGCTGATGCTGAACGTGGGCCTCTCTGGCGAGTACGCGTTCCTCCGCTACTTCGCCGGAGTGCAGAACCTGCTCGACCAGCGGCCGGTGCTGCCGGTGCTCAGCGAGATCGCCTTCAACCGGGTGCCTCAGTACGGGCGCACGTTCTACGTGGAGCTGGCCGCCGGCTTCTGACGCCTCAGGCGTAGCGCGTGGGGTCGGCCACCCCGGCCTCGTCGAAGCCCTTCTTGCGCAGCAGACACGAGTCGCAGCGCGCGCACGCCAGGCCCTCGGGCGTCGGCGCGTAGCAGCTGTGGGTCAACGAGTAGTCGACGCCCATCGCCACCCCGGCCTTGATGATGTCGCCCTTGGTGAGGCCCGAGAGCGGCGCGTGCACGGTGAAGCGCGCGCCCTCCACGCCGGCCCTGGTGGCCAGCGTCGCCAGCTGCTCGAAGGCGCGGATGAACTCCGGGCGACAGTCGGGGTAGCCGGAGTAGTCGACGGCGTTGACGCCGATGTAGAGGTCCGTCGCGCCCAGCGTCTCGGCGAGGCCCAGCGCGAGCCCGAGGAAGATGGTGTTGCGCGCCGGCACGTACGTCACCGGAATACCGCCCCCCAGCTGACTGACGTCGTCGTGCTGAGGCACCGCGATGTCCGCGGTGAGGGCCGAGCCGCCGATGGCGCGCAGGTCGAGCTTCACCACCCGGTGGTCGACGACGCCGTTGGCCTTCGCCACCACCTTCGCGCGCTCCAGCTCCACCAGGTGCCGCTGTCCGTAGTCCACCGACAGGCACACCGGCGTGAAGCCATCGCGCCGCGCGAAGCCCAGGCAGGTCGCGGAGTCGAGGCCCCCGGACAACAGCACCACCGCCTTCTTCTCCGTCATCGTCTCGTCCCTTCGAGCTGGTAGCGAACCAGACAGCCATCGCACACGGCGTCACAGGCGCCGCCGTCTTCCGTCCCCTCCGAGCGCACCGCCACCTCCATCGCGCCGCACAGCCGGACCGCGTCGAAGCCCTGCGCCGCGCGCCCCGGCAGGGTGATGCCCTCGCCGTCAGGCACCGTGCCGTCGAAGCGACAGGCGCCGGTCGCCTCCCACTGAGAGCGGCTGAAGACGGTGAAGCGCATCGCCTCGCTCATGCGGGTGCGGCACCCTGCGCACTGGGTGAAGATTCGCGCGGCCTCGGCGCTGCTCACCAGGTGCTGGCCATCGAAGGTCGCGGCGCGCGAGTAGCCGTTGAGCGTCACCCACGCCTCTTCGCTCGACGTGTCGTGCGTCAACACCAGGTCGAAGGAGAAGCCCTCGGGCGACACGTCGCTCAGGCCGCAGGCGTACTCCACCGGCGTCACCGTGGCGCTCCAGGTGCCCATCGGCACGCCCGGCGGTGGCGCGGCGTCGCAGGCCAGCGCCAACACCAGCACCCACCCCCACCGCGTCATGACAGCGAGTCCAACGCCCAGAGCGCGACGGCCCGGAAGGCCGGGCTCTGCCGGAGCACCGCGGCGAGCTCCACCTGCGCCGGGTCGCCTCCGCGCACCGAGTCATCGAGCAGCGCCAGGACCCGCGAGAAGGCCAACGACGCGGGGTAGGCCTCGAAGGCGCGGACCGCGGCGGCGGGGAGCTCAGCCACCGGCCCGGTCTCGCGCAGCCGGACGCCGAAGCGCCCGAGCGCCAGGGTCAGGGCCAGCAGCGCCGGCAGCTCGGCCTGGGAGAACACGGTGAGGGCACCCGCCCCCAACACCAGCCGCTCGTCGGAGAGCCACGCCTCGACGCCGCCCTCCACGTCGAGCATCACCGGGAGGTCGCCCGCCCCCAGCCGCTGCAGCGTGTCGCGCAGCGCAGACGCCAACCGCGGCATGGTGCCCTCGGTCACCGGCACCGCGGAGGGCGGCACCGCGGCCGTCCCCGAGGCCCACACCATCCGCCGCAGCGGCACCACGGGCGCGGTCCCGGTGCTGCCCGACAACACCGCGCCGAAGCCGTCGGCCAGCGCCGCCGCGTCTTCACGGCCCGCCCGGCGCAGCGCCTCGGCGAAGAGCGTCCAGCCGTCGATGTCGAGGAGGTTCTCGCGCAGCAGCTCCGGCCAGCTTCGGGCGGCCAGGGCCGCGCCCTGGAGCGTGGGCGCCAGGCGCTCGGCGAGGAGCCTGGCCAGGGCCGGAGGCAGCGGCGCCTCTTCCAGCAGGCGCTCCGCCAGCTTCACCGCGAAGGGCACCAGCTCACGCCGGAGGTAGCCCTCGAGGATGCGCTCGTACTCTTCGCGCGAGTCGGCAATCTTCTCCGAGAGCACCAGCGCGTCGCCGTCGAGCCCGAGCGCCTCGGCCAGCTTCACCCGACGACGGATGAGCTTCGGCGTCTCCTCCAGCCGCGCCAGCAGCAGGTACGCGTCCTTTTCTCTGCCCAGCTTCTGGTAGGCGTCGGCCAGCGGCGCCGTCCAGCGCTCAACGCCCTCGTCACCCGCCAGTTGACGCAGG
>CALNBU010000291.1 GCA_937875615.1 uncultured Archangium sp. | reverse complement strand
TGGGGTCGCGCTACGTGGAGGGTGGCGGCACGGTGAACTGGGGGCTGGGGCGGCGGGTCATCTCCCGGGGCGGCTCGCTCTACGCGCGCTCGGTCCTGGGGGTGGGGGTGCGGGATCTCACCGGTGGCTTCAAGTGCTTCAACCGGCGGGTGCTGGAGGGCATCGACCTCGACGCGGTGCAGTCGTCGGGCTACGGCTTCCAGATCGAGCTCACCTACCGGGCGCTCAAGCACGGCTTCACGGTGAAGGAGATCCCCATCGTGTTCGAGGACCGCCGCGTGGGGCAGTCGAAGATGAGCCGGAAGATCTTTCTCGAGGCGGCCAGCATGGTCTGGAAGCTCCGCTTCACGGTGTGAACGATGCTCTCGGGTCTGGTCATCGCGCTGCCCGCGGTGTTGTTCATCGTCGACCCCATCGGCGTGGTGCCCATCTTCGTGGCGCTCACCGGCCACGAGACGAAGGAGCGCTGCGCGGCCATCGCCCGACGCGCGGTGGTGGTGGCCAGCGGCATCCTCATCGGGTTCGCGCTCTTCGGCACCTTCATCTTCCAGATGTTCAGCGTCACCCTCGCGGCCTTCCGCGTGGCCGGCGGCCTGTTGTTGATGCTCACCGCCCTCGACATGCTCCGCGCGCAGCACCCCGGCACCAAGAGCACCGAGCGTGAGACCGACGAGGCCGCCGACCAGAACGAGGTGGCCATCGTCCCGCTGGCCATGCCGCTGCTGGCGGGCCCCGGGGCCATCGCCACGGTGATGGTGTTGATGGCCCAGCTGGGCGGCGGGCTGGAGGCGGCGGGGACCGTCATCACCTCCATCGTGGTGACCATGCTCATCTCCTGGGTGCTGCTCAAGCACGCGCACGCGGTGAAGCGGGTGCTCCGGGAGACCGGCATCGCCATCCTGGAGCGCGTCTTCGGGCTCATCCTGGCGGCCATCGCGGTGCAGTTCGTCTTCGACGGGGGCCGGGAGTTGCTCAAGGGCTGAGCCCGTCCGTGGTAAGTCCCGCTCCGGCGGAACGCATGGCCGAGACCCTGGGGCGCTATCAACTACAGCGGAAGATCGGCGCCGGGGGCATGGCCGACGTGTGGCTGGCGCACGGCCCCGGCGGCGTGTGCGTGGTGAAGATTCCCCACCGGCACCTCTGCGACAACGCCGAGTTCGTGCGGATGTTCCTCGACGAGGCGTCGCTGCTGGCGCAGCTGCACCACCCCAACATCGCGCAGATCTTCGACCTGGGGATGGTCGACGGGACCTACTACCTGGCCATGGAGTACGTGCCCGGCTTCGACCTGATGACCATCAGCCTCGAGCACGAGCGCCACGGCGAGCTGATGGCGCCGGAGCTGTGCGCGCGCATCGTAGCCGACGCCGCGGGCGCGCTGCACTTCGCCCACGAGGCCCGGGGCGCCGACGGCCAGCCGATGCACCTCATCCACCGCGACGTCACGCCGCACAACGTGCTGCTCTCGAAGCAGGGGGTGGTGAAGGTCATCGACTTCGGCGTCGCCCGCGCCGCGACGACTCTGCACCGGACGCAGGCCGGCTTCGTGAAGGGCAAGTACCCCTACATGGCGCCGGAGCACGTGTCGGGCGCCGACATCGACCGGCGGGTCGACGTCTACGCGCTGGGCCTGTTGCTCTACGAGCTGCTCACCAACGTTCGCGCCATCGCCGGCGACACGGACCTCGCGCAGATCGACAACGCGCGCGCCGGCCGGGTGCGGCCCATCGAGCAGCTGCGGCCCAACGTGCCGGTGCCGCTGCGGCAGATCATCGGCGGCTGCCTGCACTTCGACCCCGCCGGGCGCTACCCCACCGCGCTGGCGCTGAAGGAGGACCTCGAGAAGTTCCTCGCGCTGCAGCGGCAGTCGCTGGGCCAGGAAGATCTCCTCCGGCTCTTCCGGGGGGTGGCCGCCGACGTCGGCGGGGTGCCCGACTTCGACGCGCGCCTCACCTAGCCGGACCAGCCGAAGCCGGCGGAGGGGCCGGTGGTGTTGCCCCTCGCGTCCGAAGCGCAGATCGACACGCTCGGCTATTCACCCACCTCGCTG
>CALNBU010000290.1 GCA_937875615.1 uncultured Archangium sp. | reverse complement strand
GCCCTTCGCCGGCTTGCGGGCCTGGATGTCGCTGAGCTCGTCCATGAACTCGGCGATGTCTCGAAAGCTCCGGTACACCGACGCGAAGCGCACGTAGGCCACCTCGTCCAGCGCCGGCAGCTTCTCCATCACCAGCTCGCCGATGGCCTTGGAGCTGACCTCCTTCTCTCCCAGCTCCTGCACCCGGCGCTCGATGCTGGTCACCAGATCCTCGAGCTGCTCCGCCGAGACCGGTCGCTTCTCACAGGCCTTCTTGAGGCCCACCACCAGCTTGTCGCGATCGAAGCTCTCCCGGCGCCCGTCCTTCTTCACCACCAGCGGGTTGAGCTCCTCCACGCGCTCGTAGGTCGTGAAGCGACGCTTGCACCCCTCACACTCACGCCGTCGACGGATGATGGTGCCCTCCGCGGAGTCGCGGGAGTCCATCACCCGGGTGTCGTCGGCGGCGCAGAACGGACAGCGCATGACTCACCCCTTCGAGAGCCGCGAGCGGTAGAGCGGGAAGGTCTGGGTAAACTCCCGCACCTCGTCGCGCACCTTCGCCAGCGCCGCCGCGTCGGCGTGCGAGTCGAGCGCGCGACCGATGAAGGCCGCCACCGTCTGCATGTCGCCGACCTTGAGGCCCCGGGTGGTGATGGCGGGCGTGCCCACGCGCACCCCGGAGCTCACCGTGGGCTTCTCCGGGTCGAAGGGGATCTGGTTCTTGTTCACGGTGATGCCCGCGCGGCCCAGCGCCTCTTCGGCCACCTTGCCGGTCACCTTCTTGGGCCGCAGATCGAGCAGCATCAGGTGGTTGTCGGTTCCATCGGAGACGATGCGCAGCCCCTGGCCCTTGAGCGCCTCGGCCAGCGCCTGCGCGTTCTCCACCACCTGCCGCGCGTAGTCCTTGAAGGCCGGCTGCAGCGCCTCGCCGAAGGCCACCGCCTTGGCCGCGATGACATGCATCAGCGGCCCGCCCTGGATGCCCGGGAAGACCTGGCTGTTGATGGTCTTGGCGTACTGCTCCTTCATCAGCACCAGCCCCGAGCGGGGGCCGCGCAGGGTCTTGTGCGTGGTGGAGGTGACGATGTCCGCGTACGGCACCGGCGAGGGGTGCACGCCGCCGGCCACCAGCCCCGCGATGTGCGCCATGTCGACCACCAGCGCCGCCCCCACCGAGTCGGCGATGGTCTTGAAGCGCGCGAAGTCGATGATGCGCGGGTAGGCCGAGGCGCCCACCACGATCACCCGCGGCTGGTGCTCCTTCGCCAGCGAGGCCGCCTGGTCGTAGTCGATGCGCTCGGTCTCGCGGATGAGCCCGTAGTGCACGACCTTGTACAGCTTGCCGGAGAAGTTGAAGGCGGAGCCGTGCGTGAGGTGCCCGCCGGAGTTGAGATCGAGGCCCAGCAGGGTGTCGCCCGGCTTCATCAGCGTGAAGTAGGCCGCCATGTTGGCCTGGCTCCCGGAGTGCGGCTGCACGTTGGCCGCCTGCGCGCCGAACAGCTTCATCGCGCGGTCGATGGCCAGCTGCTCCACCTTGTCGACCTCCTCGCAGCCGCCGTAGTAGCGGCGGCCCGGGTAGCCCTCGGCGTACTTGTTGGTCAACACGCTGCCGGCGGCCTCCAGCACCGCGGGGCTGACGAAGTTCTCGGAGGCGATGAGCTCGAGGCCCTCCTCCTGTCGGCGGGTCTCGGCCTGAACGATCTCCGCCACCGCGGGATCGACCTGCTGCAACGAAGCGATGTTCTCCATGGGACGGGCGCGTAGCACGCTGCCGTCAACACGTCTGCGCCCTTCACCTGCGGGCGGCGCGGCCTACAGCTCGTCTTCCGTCTTCTGCAGCAGGGCCAGGTCGACCCTGGAGAGCGTCAGCTGCGCGAACAGCTCCGGGCGCCGCGCCCGCGTCAGGGTCAGCGCGTGCCAGCGGCGCCAGCGCGCGATGCGGGCGTGGTCTCCGCTCTGGAGCACCCCGGGGACGCCCGCACCGTTCCACTCCGGCGGCCGGGTGTAGTGCGGGTGCTCCAGCAGCCCGGTCTCGAAGCTCTCGGTCTGCGCCGACTCGGCGTTGCCCAGCACCCCCGGCAGCAGCCCCC
>CALNBU010000289.1 GCA_937875615.1 uncultured Archangium sp. | reverse complement strand
CGCTTCGCCTTCCGGAAGCGGGCGGAGCTCCGAGAAGCGGTTCTCCCACAGCGGGTGCAGGCGCCCCAGCCAGGCGGTCAGCTCCGCGCGGTCCCCGGCCGAGAGGAACCCGGCGTCGTAGTGCAGGCCCAGAGTCCGGCGGGGTCTGCTGCGGAGCGGCCATCGATGATGCATCGGCGGCCCCTCTATCAAGCTGTCGGGAAATAGCTCCCGATGTGGCGCAGACAGGTAGAAGGCGCGCATGGCAGCGGTGATCGTCTTCTTCCAGCGCGGCGACTACGACGCCGTGCACCAGGGCCTCTCCATCGCGGCGGCGGCGGTCGCCACCGGGCGCCCGGTGGAGCTCTACTTCTTCTGGTGGGCGCTGGAGCGCCTGGTGCGGGGCAACCTCGACGAGCCGGATCTCGAGCTCGACGACGTCAACGCCACCATGGAGCTGCGGGGCGTCCCCACGCTGCGCCAGCTGCTCGACGTGGTGCGCGACTCGGGCCACGCGAAGCTCTACGCGTGCACCGGCTCCATGGCCGCCATCGGCCTGACGCCCCCCGACGTGGAGCCCAAGGTCGACGGCCTCATCGGCTGGACCACCATCCTCCAGCGCACCGCCGGCGTGATGGACCGCTTCACCGTCTGAGCGTCAGGCGATGAGCGCCTCGTGCAGCGCCCGGGTCAACGCCTTCACCTGCGCGCGCTTCACCAGCAACGTCAGCTGCAGCGCCGAGGCGTAGCTGGCGAGCACCTCCGCGCCGGCCAGCCCGAGCGCGCGGCGCGCCACCGACCAGTCGGCGTTGAGGCCGGTCCCCACGCAGGTGACCGTGCCCACGTCGTCGAGCACGCTGACGCCCACCGGCAACCGCGCGCGCAGCGCCTCCGGCGCGTGGACGTCTTGCAGCGGCACCACCGCCAGCGCGCGGCCCGCGGCGTCGGCGAGGAGCGTGCGGCCCTTGAGCTGCTCCACGTCGAGCCAGTCGAGCAGCGCCCCGGCCGGGCCGGTAGAGACGAAGACCCAGACGTCCGCCTCCGAGGTCACGCCCTTCACCCGGCTGGGCACGGCGCCGGCGCCGATGGCCGTGCCGGTGCCGCCGGTGTGCGTGGAGCGCGCGTGGATGACGATGCCCTTCTCCCGCGCGAACTCCACCGCCTGGGCGTTGAGCACCTTCGCGCCCGCCGAGGCCAGCTCCTGCATCTCCTCGAAGCCGATGGACTCCAGCTTGCGCGCGCTGGGCACCACCCGGGGGTCCGCCGAGTACACGCCGTCGACGTCGGAGTAGATCTCGCAGTCGGCGCCCAGCGCCGCGGCCAGCGCCACCGCGGTGGTGTCGGAGCCGCCGCGCCCGAGCGTGGTGACCTCGCGCTGCTTCGAGACCCCCTGGTAGCCGGCGACGATCACCACCTTCCCCCGCTCGAGTTCCTCTTCGATGCGAGCGCACTTCACCTCGATGATGCGCGCCTGCGCGTGGGTGGAGTCGGTGATGATGCCGCTCTGGCTCCCGGTGAAGCTGATGGCGGGGACCTCCAGCTCGTGCAGCGCCATCGAGAGCAGCGCCATGGAGATGCGCTCGCCGCAGGTGAGCAGCATGTCGAGCTCCCGCCGCGGCGGATCATCGCTCACCCGCCTCGCCATCGACAGCAGCTCATCGGTGGTGTCGCCCATGGCGCTCACCACCACCACCAGCGACCAGCCCTCGTCGCGCCGCGCCTTCACCCGGGCGGCCACCTTGCGGAGCTTCTCGGCGTCGGCCACGGAAGAGCCACCGAACTTCTGGACCACGGTGCGTGTCATGTGATTCCCGAGGCGCGAATAGCGCAGTTGCACTCCCGAAATCCGCACCTATATTCCGCGCCGCTTTTGGTCAGCCGACGGGAGACAAAAGATGGCGATGATCGAGGTCGAGAACCTCACCAAGAAGTACCGGGACCGCGTGGCGATCGACGCCCTCAACTTCAGCATCGGAGAAGGGCAGATCGTCGGCTTCCTGGGCCCCAACGGCGCGGGGAAGTCGACGACCATGAAGATCCTCACCGGCTTCATGCCGCCCACCTCGGGCCGCGCGAAGATCGCGGGCTTCGACGTCTTCGAGCACCCCATCGAGGCCAAGCGTCGCATCGGCTACCTGCCCGAGACGCCGCCGCTCTACCCGGAGCTCACCGTGCGCGGGTACCTCTCGTTCGTCGCGGAGCTCAAGGGCGTGCCCCGCCCGAAGGTGAAGTCGGAGATCGATCGCGTGGCCACCGGCACCGGCCTCACCGCCGAGCTGGAGCGCCTCACCGGGACGCTCTCCAAGGGCTACCGGCAGCGCGTGGGCATCGCGCAGGCCATGCTGGGCTCGCCAGCGCTGCTCATCCTCGACGAGCCCACCGAGGGCCTCGACCCGCGACAGCGCCGCGAGGTGCTGGAGCTGGTGAAGTCGCTCGGCGGCCAGCACACCGTGGTGCTCTCCACGCACATCCTCGCGGAGGTGAAGGCCATCTGTGAGCAGGTGCTGATCATCAACCGGGGGAAGATCGTCGCCGACGCGCCCATGGCGAAGCTCACCGGCGGCAGAGAAACCGGCCTCGAAGAGGCCTTCATCCAGTTGACGGCGGAGTGACGATGCGGACCATCCTGGCGATCACCAAGAAGGAGCTGGTCTCGTACCTGACCACGCCGTGGGCGTGGGTGGTGTTCACCGGCATGACCGGGCTGACCGCCATCTTCTTCGTGCAGACCCTCGGGCGCTTCCTGCAGGTGCACGAGATGGTGCGGAGCTCCCAGTACGGCTGGAGCGCGCTGCCCCCGGAGTACCAGCTCTACCGGAACCTCACCGACGGCGTGGTGGTGAACCTCTGGAGCACGGTGCTGGTGGTGACGCTGTTCATCGCGCCCTTCCTCTCGATGCGCCTCTTCGCAGAAGAACGCCGCAACAAGACCTTCGAGCTGCTGATGACCGCGCCGGTGAAGCCCTTCGAGATCGTCGCCGGCAAGTACCTCGGCGCGGTCATCACCATGAGCCTGACGCTCGGCCTGACCATCGTCTTCCCGATCATCCTCTCGATCTTCGGGCGGTCTGAATCGGGCTCCGCGCTGGAGTGGAGCACGGTGCTGCTGGGCTACGTGGGGCTCCTGCTGTGGGGCGCCACCAACATGGCCATCGGCATGTTCATCAGCTCGCTCACCGAGTCGCAGCTGGTGGCGGCCTTCGTGTCGTTCTCGGTGGCCCTGGCGTGGATGGTCTTCGGCGGCTTCGCCCACGGCGCCGAAGAGCCGCTGCGCTCGGTGCTGCTCTACCTGACCTTCGATGGGCAGCTGCAGAACCTCATCAAGGGTGTCCTCGACCTGCGCCCCTTCGTCTTCTTCGGCTCGGTGATCGCGCTGTGCCTGCTGCTGACGCACCGGTCGATCGAAGCCCAGCGGTGGACCTGACATGAAAAAGACACTCGGCACGGTGGCCGGCGCGGTCGGCCTGCTCCTCGTTCTCACCTCCGTGGTCACCCTGCTGGTGACCGTCGGCTCCCTCACGCTGTTCGTCGGGAAGCTGGCCCTGGGCGTGGTGCTGCTCATCGTCTGGGCGCTGACCGCGCGGCGCAGCGACAGCGCGATGCTGCGCAGCACCGTCTTCTTCTCGTCGTCGGTAGGCATCACCCTGGCCTTCGTGGCGCTGTTGGCGGCGGCCAACTTCATCGTCGCCAGGAAGGCGCCCACCTGGGATCTCACCGCGAAGAAGATC
>CALNBU010000288.1 GCA_937875615.1 uncultured Archangium sp. | reverse complement strand
CGCGCTCGACTGGCGGACGCTGGGCCCCCTGCTGCCGGACGGCGGCGAGGTGGAGGGGTTGGAGCTGGCCTGGTGTCTGGCGGCGCTGGACGCCGGCGAGCGCGTCCGCGCGAAGGCGCGCCTGACGGACATGGTGTCGCGCTTCGACGAGGCCGCGCCGGAGTGGCTGCGCACCGACACCTTCAACCAGCTGGGGTGCCTCGCGGCGTTCGAGGGCGACGAGGTGTTCGCGCGCGCCTGCCTGGCGCAGGTGCAGGAGACGCAGTCGCAGCCCTGGTACAGCCTGCTGTTGGAGGCCTGCATCGCGCGGGCGGCCGGCCAGCCGTGGAGCCTGGAGGCCTGGCGTCGCGCGGTCGACGGCGCGCCGGGGCGGGTGCTGGCGTTGGCCGGCAACGAGTGGATTCTGGCGGACCTGGAGGGGCCTACTTCCAGGTGACGTCGAAGCGGGTGTAGCCGTCGGCGCGCAGCTCGAAGGAGATGTCGTGCGCCTGCACGCCCAGCAGCAGCAGCGCCTCGGAGAGGGTGCCGCGCACGTAGGTGGGCATCTGGTCGATGTCGTTGAAGAGCAGCTCGACGTGGCGCTCGCCCTTCTCGCTCCCGTAGACCTTCGTCATGTCGTCGGCGGTGCTGTAGCTGTCCGCGAGGCGCAGCAGCGCGCGCCGCGGCCCCAGCAGGCGCGCCACCATCAACACGCCGCGGCCGACGAGGCCCTGCGCGTAGCCCTTCATCATCTCGCGGCCGGCCCACTCCAGCCCGGTGGCGAGCGTGCCGTCGCTGCTCTTGCGCCGGGCCACCTCCTTGACCAGCGCGGCCCAGTCCTCGCGGCTGAGGTCGCGGGGCTTGTCGAGTCGCTTCTCTCGCAGCTCCTGGGCCGTCATCACCTGGTGGCGTTGCACGACGTGGGTGAGCATCGCCTCCACCGTGTGGCGGTAGACGGTGCCCGCGGCCGGTCTCGCGTCGGGGAGGTTGACGGTCATCCCCCCGACCATCGCCCGCCGGGACATCGAGTTCAAAGGTTCGTGAGGTGCTAGGAGGCCCGCGGTCATGTCATCGACCAAGAGGCCGGAGTCCATCGGAGCGCCGGGCGTGCCCTGGGGCGCCGCGGAGCGGACGCAGTGGCGCGCCACGCAACGGAAGCTGCGCAGCTACCACGACGAGGTGGTGACAGAGGTGCACCGGCTCTCGTCCACCTTCGAGGTCGTCCAGTACGGTGAGCTCGACTACGCGCCCGACGGCCGCTACCCGCTCTTCGCGCTGCGCAGCCGCGCGTGGGACGACGCGCTGCCCCTGGCCCTGGTGACCGGCGGGGTCCACGGCTACGAGACCAGCGGCGTGCACGGCGCGCTGCGCTTCGCGGCGCACGCGGCGCCGGCCTTCGCCGGGCGGCTGAACCTGCTCGTCGCGCCCTGCGTCAGCCCCTGGGGCTACGAGCGCATCCACCGGTGGAACCCCGACGCGGTCGACCCCAACCGCTCCTTCAAGCCCGACGGCGCGGCGGGCGAGGCGCGGCGGTTGATGGACTTCGTCGCGCCCTGGCGCGGGCGCTTCCTCGCGCACCTCGACCTCCACGAGACGACGGACACCGACGAGACGGTGTTCCGGCCGTCGCTGGCGGCGCGCGACGGCAAGCCGTCCGAGCCGGGCGTCATCCCCGATGGCTTCTACCTCGTCGACGACTCGCGGAACCTCCAGCCGGGGTTCCAGCAGGCCATCATCGAGGCCGTGGAGCGCGTCACCCACATCGCCGAGGCCGACGAGCAGGGCCGGCTCATCGGAGAGCCGCTGCAGCGCCGCGGCGTGGTGGCCTACCCGGTGCACGCGCTCGGGTTGTGCGCCGGCGTGACGGGCGCGCGCTTCACCACCACCACCGAGGTGTACCCCGACAGCCCCCGGGCCACGGCCGCGCAGTGCAACGAGGCGCAGGCGGCGGCGGTGCAGGCGGGCCTCGAGTACGCGCTGCGGTCGGCGGCCTAGCGGCGCTACACGCGGAAGCGGCGCACCTCGCCGCGCAGTACCTCGGCCTGATTGCGCAGCGTCTCGATGGCCTCTTCGAGCTGCTTGACGCTGCGGTTCTGCGTGTCGGCGACGGAGCGGATGGTCTCGATGGCCTTGAGCACCTGCTCGGTGCCGCGCGTCTGCTCCTTCTGGGCGCGGTTGAGGTGGCCCACCATCTCGTTGATGTTCTCGATGCTGCGCGAAATCTGCTTGCCGCCGTGGCTCTGCTCATCGACGGAGCGCTTGACGTGGGTGGTGAGCAGCTTCATCTGCTCCGCGGCCTTCATCACCTGCTCGCCGCCGCGGGCCTGCTCGTTGGTGGCCTTGTTGATCTGCTCGATGGTCTCGCGCACGCGCTCCACCGCGGCGGTGACGTCCTTGCTGCCGCGCGCCTGCTCCACCGTGGCCCGGGCGATGGCCTTCACCATCTGCGTGGAGTTCTTGGCCGACTCCTGAATCTTCTTCAGCGCGCCCTCTGCCTCGCGGCCCAGGAGCACGCCCTCTTCGACGCTGCGCACGCCGGTGGTCATGGCGGAGGCCGCGTTGCGCGACTCGGCCTGCACGGCGCGGATGAGGTCGGCGATCTCCTTGGTGGAGGCGGCGGTGCGCTCGGAGAGGTCCTTGATCTCATCGGCCACCACCGCGAAGCCCTTGCCGTGCTCGCCGGCCTGGGCGGCGATGATGGCGGCGTTGAGCGCGAGCAGGTTGGTCTGCTCGGCCACGTCGTCGATGACGTCGACGATGTTGCCAATCTCTCCGATGCGCCGGGTCAGCTGCTCGATGACGTCGGCGGCCGACTGCGAGGAGTCGCGGATGCGGTCGATGCCGGCGATGGTCTTCTGGATGGACTCCATGCCCGTCTCGGCGTCGCGCGACACCTGCTCCGAGAGGCGCGCGGTCTCGTAGGCGTTGGTCTCGACCTGCCCGATGGCCACGTCCATCTCGCGGATGGAGGACGACGTGGTCTCGGTGTTCTTGAGCAGGTCCTCGACGTTCCGCGCCACCTCCTTGATGGAGTAGGTGGTCTGCTCGATGGCGCTGGTGGTCTCCTCCACCGAGGCGGCCATCTTGGTGACGTTGGCCGCCACCTCGTCGTTGGTGGTGAGCATCTCCATGATGGAGGAGCTCGAGTCCTCCGCCGACTGCCACAGCACCTCGACGTTCTCGGCGATGCCCTTGAGCGAGCTGAGCATCTCCACCATGGCCGAGGAGGTCTCTTCCACGCGGGTCAACACCGTCGAGGAGCCGCTGGTGGTGGTGGAGGCGGTGCGCGAAATCTGGTCGATGACCTGGGCCACGCTCTCGGCCACGCCGCGCACCCGCCCCAGGGTGTCGCGCAGGCCCTGCCCGATGCTGTTGAGCGAGTCGGCCAGCTCGTCGAGCTCGCGGGTGGGCGCGCCGTCGACCTGCCCCGAGAGGTCGGCCTCGGCCAGCCGCAGCGCCATGCGCTGCATCAGCGAGAGCGGGCTGATGACGAACAGCCGCGAGAGGATGATGAAGACGAAGACGATGATGATGGAGGCCAGCACCGTCACCACGAACAGGGTGCGGCGCAGCGAGCCGCCGGCCTCGTTGATGCGCTC
>CALNBU010000287.1 GCA_937875615.1 uncultured Archangium sp. | reverse complement strand
GCCACCCCGCTGCTGCCGTGCGGGCTGCTGTACGGGCTCTTCCTCGCCGCCCTGGCCAGCGCCTCGCCGCTGCAGGGCGCGCTGCTGATGGTGGCCTTCGCCGCGGGCTCGACGCCGGCCCTCTTCGCCGCGCAGCTCGGCTTCGCGAAGCTGCAGCCGCCGCCCTGGCTGCGCCGGGGCGTGCTGCTGCTGGCCGCCGCGGTGCTGGTGGGCCGCGCCCTGCTGGCGCCCCACGAGGTCGGCCAGTGCGGTTGACGCAGAATCTGCACGCCGCCTGCTGGCGGTGAAAACCTTGCGGGCGCCACCTCGGCCTGTCCCGGCGTCCAGTCCCGGTGGCATGGGCGATGCTTGCCGTCAGCGCGCCATGCACGCTCCGGAGCCCGTCGGAAGTGTCACCTATGAAGTCGAGCTCGACGCCCGGGGCTCCACCGGCCGGCTGCTGCGCCGCTGCGAGGCGCTGGAGGCCCGCGGCGACGGGCCCTGTTGGGAGGTGGTCTTCGGCCGACAGGCGGCCTGCGAGCGCTGCCCGCTGCGCACCCGGCCGGCGGAAGGCCGCGTCAGCGGCGTGCTGGCCTCGCCCGACGACACCTTCTCGGCCACGCTGCTGACGGCCGAGGTGCGGGGCTGCTCGGCGGTGGTGACCGCCACCCGGGTCGACGACGGGGCCGTCAGCGAGCTGCTGGAGGTGCGCCTCGACCACCTCGCCCGGCGCGCGAAGCTCACCGGCCGGGAGCGCGAGGTGCTCTCCTTGATGCTGCTGGGCCGCTCGCTGGCGGAGATGGGCACCGCGGTGGGCATCACGGCGCGCACCGCGAAGTACCACCAGGCGAAGGTGCTGCGGAAGCTGGGCGCCGACTCGCGCTTCGACCTGCTGCGGCTGTTGATGTAGCGGCCCGCCACGCGCCGACGAATGGCAACGCAGGCGGGAGCCGATGTCCTAAGGTGAAAACCGCTCCGTCGTGTCGCTCGAACCGGGAACCAGAGTCGGTCGCTTCACTGTGTCCCGCCTGCTGGCGCAGGGCGGCATGGCGCAGGTGTACCGTGCGGAGCAGGACCTCACCGGCGGCATCTCCCGCCCGGTGGCGCTCAAGGTCATCCGGCCCGAGTACTCCGAGTCGGAGGACTTCCGCGGCATGTTCCTCGACGAGGCGCGCACCGCCTGCACGCTCTCGCACCCCAACATCGTGCACATCTACGAGGTGGGGGAGACCGACGACGGGCTGCTCTACATGGCCATGGAGCTGGTCTCGGGCGAGACCCTGGCCACCCTCAACCGCACCCTGCGGGAGTACGGCGAGCGGCTCGGCGACGAGGCGCTCTTCGCGGTGGGCATCGCCACCTGCTCCGCGCTGGAGGCCGTGCACGCCCTGAAGGTGGAGGGCGGCCACGCCAACCTGGTGCACCGCGACGTCTCGCCGCACAACCTGCTGCTGTCGACGGCCGGGGCGCTCAAGCTCATCGACTTCGGCATCGCCAAGGCCGCCACCAACCGCAACCTCACCATGCCCGGCGTCACCAAGGGCAAGGCCGGCTACTTCTCTCCCGAGCAGGCCATGGGCAAGAAGCTGGACGGGCGCAGCGACCTCTTCTCGCTGGGCGTCACCCTGTACAAGCTGGCCTCCGGCGGCACGCCCTTCGACGACTACAAGAATCACGCGGAGCGCCACGCGGCGCTGGTGCGCGGACAGTGGCAGCACCTCGACGACGTCTTCCCCGGCCTGCCCCGCGGCTTCTACGAGGTGCTGCGTCGCGCGCTGGCCCTGAAGCCCGAGGACCGCTACCCCACCGCCCGCGAGATGCGGGAGGCCTTCGAGAAGGCGGCCTTCGACGCGCGGGTGCGGGTGACGCAGGGCAGCCTCGAGGGCTACCTCGACGGCGACGGCGAGGTGACGGCCAGCGGAGGGCCGCGCGCCTCTTCCCAGCCCGACGAGGCGCCGCCCGTCCAGGAGCCGCTGCACCTCCGGGAGACGCTGGCCCCGGTGGCGGGCACCGCGCCGGTGGCGCAGCCCAGCGAGCAGTCGCTCCTCGGCGTGGCCCTGAAGCCGCCGCGCGCCGTCACCTCCCGCCGGCGGCTGTTGGTGGGCGTCTTCGCGGCCGCGGTGCTGGTGGGCGTCGGCGGCACCTTCGCCGCCGTCTCCATGCTGGGCGCCGACACCCCGGCGCCGACACCGCCCGCAACCCCCAGGCCGGTGGTGGTGGCCGAGGTGCGGCCCTCGCCCACGCCGCCCGTGCCGGAGCAGGTCCCGGAGCCGCCCACCACGCCCGTCATCGACGCAGGCGAGGTGCTGGTCGTCGTGGACGACGCGCCGGTGAAGGCGAAGCCCAAGGTCGTTCGCGCCACCAAGGACCGCCCGAAGGAGCGCCCGGCGCCGGTGGAAAAAGCGGCCGCTCCGGCGCGCGAAGAGGTCATCCCCGAGGGCACCGGCAAGCTGGCCATCGACGTCTCCACCGGCGTGGGCCAGGTGTCGGTCGATGGCGCGCCCTGGGGTGCGCCGCCGGTGATGAACAAGCTGGCCAGCGGCCATCACCGGGTGGTGGTGAAGCTGCCCTCGGGCCAGCAGTTCACCCGGAAGGCCACGGTGTTCCCCGACCAGACGGTGCGGATGAAGCTCGACGCCGCCACCGGCGAGTGGAAGTAGCGCCTCGCCTCAGAACTGCGCGAGCTGCAGCTGCGGCGCCACCGGCGCGAAGCTCTCCGACGACGGCGGCATGGGCGGCGGAGGAGGCGGCGGGGTGCTGTCCTGCGCGGGGAGCGGCGGCGGCGTGGGGTAGTCCTGGAAGCCCTCCGAGGCCGGCCGACCGCCGCGGAGCTGCACGATGCGGGCGTCGACCTCCTGGAGCTGCCGCGTGGTGCGGTCATTGCGCACGATGTTGCCGATGAGCGTGGCCACGCCCACCACGATGAGCACCCCGCCTGCGGCCAGCAACAGCCCGCCGGCAATCACCATCGCCAGGTTGCCGGCGGCCACCTCCAACAGCACCGCGCCCGTCACCAGCCCGGCCACGCCGAGGCCCATCATCGCGATGTTGCCCCCGAGGCCGCGGTGCTCCTGCGTCAGCCGGAAGCGCTCGGCCTGAAGCTCCGGCACCGTCATCAGCTCCAGCGGCTTGAGGCCCCCGGTGGCGACCGGCGTCTCGATGAGGCGCGCGGCGCGCAGGTCCGCCGCATAGTTCTGTTCCGGCGCAAGACGCGGAATTTCCCGCAGGCCGACCAGCCAGTCCCCGCGCAGGAGCGCGGCGCGATAGTAGCCCTCGGCCTTCACCGGATCGCGCTCGGACAACTGCGCGATGCGGGCCAGGGACTGCAGCGCATACGAAGACCCCGCCTCGCTCGCCCCCCGCAG
>CALNBU010000286.1 GCA_937875615.1 uncultured Archangium sp. | reverse complement strand
ATCTGCGAGCGACAGCCCAACATCAACAGGCCCAACGCCAGCCACCGCATCACTTCGCCTCCAGCGCGCGCACCTTCTCGACCCGCGCCTGATGTCGACCGCCCTCGAAGGGCGTCGCCAGGAACACCCGCAGGATCTCCAGGGCGACCCCTACGCCGGTGACCCGCTGCCCGAGGCACAGCACGTTGGCGTCGTTGTGGGCGCGCGTGGCCCGCGCCTCGAACTCCGTGTGGCAGAGCGCCGCCCGAATGCCGTGGACCTTGTTGGCCGAGATGCTCATGCCGATGCCCGTGCCGCACACCAGCACGCCTAGCGAGGCATGGCCGGGGTTGAGGGCCGTCGTCACCTTCTGGGCGAAGTCGGGGTAGTCGACCGACGAGGTGTCGGCCGGGCCGAAGTCGAGCGCGACGTGGCCCAACTTCAAGAGCTCCGCCGCCAGCTCGGCCTTCAGCGCAAAGCCGGCGTGGTCCGACGCAATCGCGATGTTCGCCATGCGCAGCCTCTTACTACGTCACGGCTCGCGTTCACGCGTCCAGCGGCTCTCCACCAGCTTCCACGTCACGGCCTTCCCGCAGCCGGTGACGCGGGCCCGGGTGGTGGAGAACAGGTTCTCCACCGCCTCGTACTCCAGCTCCTGCTCAGGACACGCGAGCGCGTCCGAGGAGCGGATGCCCAGCTCGAGCTTCAACTGCGCCATCGGCGTGGCGCAGGCCGACAGCGCCAGCAGCAGAAACCACCGCTTCATTGCGCGCGCTTGAGCACCAGCGTGGCGTTGGTGCCACCAAAGCCGAAGGAGTTCGACATCGCGTAGTCGACCCGCACCTCGCGCGCCTTGTTGGGCACGTAGTCCAGGTCGCACTCCGGGTCGGCCGTGAACTGGTTGATGGTCGGAGGGATGACGCCGCGCTTGAGCGCCAGCGCGGTGACCACCGCCTCCACTCCGCCGGCCGCGCCGAGCATGTGCCCGGTCATCGACTTGGTGGACGACACCATCACCTTCTTCGCGGCCTCACCGAAGACGCGCTTGATGGCCTTGGTCTCGTGGAGATCGTTGAACGGCGTCGAGGTGCCGTGGGCGTTGATGTAGCCGATGTCCTCCGGCTTCAGGCCCGCGACCTTGAGCGCCATGCGCATGCAGCGCTGCGCGCCCTCGTGCTCCGGAGCCGGCGCGGTCTCGTGGTGCGCGTCGCTGTTGGCGCCGTAGCCGATGATCTCGGCGATGATGTTGGCGCCGCGCTTCTTCGCCGACTCGTATTCCTCGAGGCACACGATGCCGGCGCCCTCGCCCATCACGAAGCCATCGCGGTCCTTGTCGAAGGGGCGGCTGGCCGTCGCCGGGTCATCGCTGCGCGTGGACAGCGCGTGCATGGCCTCGAAGCCACCGATGCCCATGGGCGTGATGGCCGCCTCGGCGCCGCCGGCGATGGCCGCGTCGAGGTCTCCGTAGCGGATCTGCCGCCAGGCCTCACCGATGGCGTGCGCCGACGTGCTGCACGCCGACACCGTGCCCCAGTTGGCGCCCTTGCAGTTGAACCGCATCGAGATGCGGCCCGGCGCCATGTTGGAGATCATCTTCAAGATGAAGAAGGGAGAGAGCCGGTCCCAGCCCTTGGAGGTGCCGGTGTAGAAGCTCTCTTCGAACGACATCAGACCGCCGATGCCGGAGCCGACGATGACCCCCACCATCTCCGGATCGTACCCGTTGGCCTTGTCCAGGCCGACGGGCATCTGGCTCTCGCTCATGGCCATCTCTGCCGCCGCGATCGCGAAGTGGCAGAAGGGGTCCATGCGGCGCGCCTCTCTGCGCTCCAGGTAGTCCTCGACGTTGAAGTCCTTCACCTCGCCGGCGATGGAGGCCTTCAGCTTCTCCGTCGACCACCGCGAAATGCGCGCGATGCCCGACTGGCCGTTGACGAGGGCCTGCCAGTTCTTCTCGGTTCCACTGCCGAGCGCGGTGATGAGGCCGCTGCCGGTGATGACGACTCGTCGCACGTCGTGACTCCTTGCTACCCCTTACTTCTTGTGGGTGTTGATGTAGTTGAGCGCGTCGCCGACGGTCTTGATGTTCTCAGCCTCTTCGTCGGGGATCTCGATCTCGAACTCCTCTTCCATCGCCATCACCAGCTCGACGATGTCGAGGGAGTCGGCGCCGAGGTCTTCGATGAACGACGACTCGGGCTTGATCTCGTCTTCACTGACGCCGAGCTGATCGGCGATGATCGACTTGACCTTGGCTTCGATGTTGGTGGCCGTCATTGGAAGTTCCTTCTTCTCTTGTGTGTGCTGCGGGTTTGAAAAAGTTGGCTGCCCGTACCACACGGCCCGAGCGTCACCAACGAGCAAACTACATGTACATGCCGCCGTTTACCTTGAGGACCTCTCCCGTGATGTACGAGGCGGAGTCCGATGCCAGAAATGCCACGGCGGCGGCGACTTCTTCGGCATTCCCGATGCGTGACAATGGAATTGCAGTCAGCATCTTTTCCTTCTGTTCGGGCGTCAGCGACGCCGTCATGTCTGTGGTGATGAAGCCGGGGGTGACCGCGTTGACGCGGATGCTCCGGCTGGAGAGCTCGCGCGCCACGGCCTTGGTGAGCCCGATGAGCCCCGCCTTCGACGCCGCGTAGGCCGACTGACCGCCGTTCCCCATCTCGCCGACGATCGAGGAGACGTTCACGATGGCGCCGCCGCGCTGCTTCATCATCGGCCGCGACACCGCGCGCGTCAGCGCGAAGGCCCCCTTGAGGTTGGTGTCGATGGTCTTCTGCCAGTCTTCGTCCTTGAAGCGCATCAGCAGCCCGTCGATGGCCACGCCGGCGTTGTTCACCAGCACGTCCAGGCGCCCGAACTCCTTCACCACCTCGTCGATGGCCTGGTTGCAGGCCGCGGAGTCCGCCACGTCGAAGCGCACCGCCTTCGCCTTGCCGCCCGCGTCGGTGATGAGCTTGACGGTCTCCGTCGCCGCCGCCTCGTTGCCGGCGTAGCTGAGCACCACCGTCGCGCCGCGGCGCGCCAGCTCCAGCGAGATGGCGCGACCGATGCCCCGCGAGCCGCCGGTGACCAGCGCCACCTTGTTCTCGAAGTCCTTCATGCCTTCACCCCTCCCAGGGCGGCGAGCGTCTTCTCGAGGCTCGCCGGATCTTCCACGTTGAGCAGCTCCATCCCCTTCGCGATGCGCTTCACCATGCCGCACAGCGCGCGCCCGGGGCCCAGCTCGACCACCGTCGTCACCCCGCCCCGCTCCATCGCCTGCACCGATTCGATCCACCGCACCGAGCCCGTCACCTGCTGGAGCAGCAGCGCCTTCACCCGCGCGCCATCGGTGTTGGGCGAGGCCTCCACGTTCGACACCACCGGCACCGAGGGCTGCGCGAAGTGACCGAGCACCTCCGCCAACCGCGGCACCACCGGCTGCATCAACGAGCAGTGGAACGGCGCGCTCACCGGGAGCGGCACCACGCGCTTCGCGCCGGCCGCCTTGAGCAGCTCGCTGGCGCGCGCCACCGCCCCGGCGTGACCGGCGATCACCGTCTGCGAGGGATCATTGAAGTTGGCGCAGCTCACCACCTCGCCCTGCTCCGCCTCCCGGCACAGGGCCTCGATCTTCTCCGGCTCCAGCCCCAGCACCGCCGCCATCGCGCCCACGCCCGCCGGCACCGCCTCCTGCATGAAGGTGCCGCGCGCGCGCACTGCCTTCACCGCGTCGGGCAGCGACATCGACCCCGCAGCGACCAGCGCCGAATACTCGCCCAGGGAGTGACCGGCCACGAAGGCCGGCGCGGCGTCGAAGCGACGGCTGAGCACCGCGTGCGCGGCCACCGACACCGTGAGAATGGCGGGCTGGGTGTTGGCGGTGAGCTGCGCATTGCGGGTCAGCGTCAGCTCGGCAATATCGCCCTCCCAGATCAGCGCCGAGAGCTTCTCGTGGAGCGCGTCGTCGGCGGCCTCGAAGACCGCGCGCGCCTCCGGGTAGGTGTCGGCCAGCGCCCGGCCCATGCCCACCGACTGACTTCCCTGCCCGGGAAAGATGTACGCGATGCTCATCTTCGGTTGTCTCCTCACCAACGGATGACGCCGCTGCCCCACGACATGCCCGCACCGATGGCCATCATCATGATGGTGTCGCCGCGCTTGAGCCTGCCGGCGCGGTTGGCCTCGTCGAGCGTCATGGGCAGCGAGGCCGACGACGTGTTCCCGTAGCGGTCGATGTTGATCCACGCCTTGCTCAGCGGGAGCCCACAGCGCCCCAGCACCGCCTCGATGATGCGCAGGTTCGCCTGGTGCGCGATGACGTGGTCGATCTGGTCAGCGGTGAGGTTGTTGTGCGCCAGCGCCTCGCCCACCGCGTCGGTGAGAGAGCGCACCGCGAAGCGGTAGACCTCGCGCCCCTGCATCGCGACCTTGTTCAGCTTCTGCCGCACGCCCTCTTCATCGAGCGGCCGGGCGCTGCCGCCGCCGGGGATGCAGAGGATCCCGGTCTGGGAGCCGTCGGTGTGGAGGTGCGTCGAGATGAGGCCGCGCTCTCCGTCGTCGGAGGGCCCCATCACCACCGCGCCCGCCGCGTCGCCGAAGAGCACGCAGCTGTTGCGATCGCTCCAGTCCACGATGCGCGAGAGCAGCTCCACGCCCACCACCAG
>CALNBU010000285.1 GCA_937875615.1 uncultured Archangium sp. | reverse complement strand
CCGCCGAAAATCTCGACGCCGTCGTCGGAGCCCTTGTGGACCTGCACGTAGTCGATCTCGGTGTCCGAGCCACACGCGCCGAGGGTCAGACCGTTGATCTCGTTGTCCGTGGTGATCTCGAAGCCCGCGAACTCGATGCGGACGTACTTGAGCGTGCCGCAGTCGTGGGTGTTGTCGGGGTTCGCGCCGCCGCCGAAGAGCGCCGCGCTGGTGTTCGCGGGGAAGCCCTCGACCTGGACCTCGCCGCCGGAGGCGTTGATGGCGCCGTTGCCGAGCATCACGAGGCCGGCCCAGTCGCCCGCCACGCGCTCGCCATCGGCCTTCGCGGAGGTCATGACGATCGGCTTGTCGGCGGTGCCGACGGCGTTGATCTTCGCATTGCGGGTGATGACGAGCGCGGAGGCGCCGTCACCCTTGACAATGGTGCCCGGCTCGATCGTGAGCGTCCCGCCGGTGACGAACGTGTGCGTCTTGAGCAGGTAGACCTTGTCGGCGGTCCAGGTGGTGTCGGCCGAGATCTCGGCAGCGACCTCCACGACGTCGGTGGGCTCCGGCTGGGGATCCGGCTTCCCGTCGGTCCCGTCGCCACAGGCGGTCATCAGGGTCGCGCCAAAGCTGATGGCGAGCAGGCTCTGCAAAAGGGTCTTCTTCACGGTGAATACCTCTTCGGTTTTGGGAAACGCGGTGGGGTTTCAGATGCTCCACTCCAACTGCAGACTGCCGGCCACGCCGGGCCGGTACTCGCAGACCGTGAGGGCTCCCTGGAGGAGCTCCAGCTTCTGGTCGAGGAGGTTCGTGATGGAGGCCTTGAGCCTCACGCCGGCACCGAGCTCCTGCGTCGCGCTCAGGTCGAGCTTGCGGAAGGGCTGCTCGTAGGTGTCCGGAAGGTGCTGGAAGCCCACGTCGGAGATGCGCGGGCCATAGATGTTGTAGCTGAGCGTGATCGCGGTGCCCCACGTCTCGGGTGCCCACGACAGGTTCGCGTTGAGGACGTACGGCGACATGCCCTGCAGCGGGCGCTCGCTGTTGGTCTGCAGCGTCACCGTGTCCTCGTCGAACTGCACGCGCGAGTGCATGAGCGTCGCGTTGCCGCCGAGCTTGAAGGCGCTCAGCCAGGGGGCGATCCGGCCCAGGCCCACGCGCGCCTCGATCTCCGCGCCCACCGCCGTCGCCGCGTCGGCGTTGGCGAAGTAGACGTCCGACTGCTCGTTGGAGATCACCTGCTCGATGGGGTTGAGGAAGCTCTTCGCGAAGCCCGTCACCGCCAGCAGCTCGGTGGCCCCGAAGAACCACTCCAGGCGCAGGTCGCCGTGGTGGATGCGGCTCTCGAGCAGGCTCGAGTTTCCGGTCACGTTCCGGCGGCGAGAGAAGTCGTAATAGTTGAACGGCGCCAGCTCACGGAAGCTCGGGCGCGCCACGGTGTAGCCGTAGGCCGCGCGCAGGTTGAGCGTGTCGGTGAGCGCGTAGACCGCGTTGAGCGAGGGGATGATCGAGGGATCGTCGCGGTCGACCTCGCCGTTCACGACGGTCTGGCTCGAGAAGGGGCTCTGCGAGGACAGCGTCTGGTTGGAGAGCTCGAAGCGCGCGCCGCCGATGATGCGCAGCTGCTCTCCGAGGGTCCGCCACTCCGCGGCGACGTAGCCCGCGCTCACCAGGCGGCTCGCGACGTAGCTGTCCGCGGCCTGCGTGCGCTCGATGACGCGCAGGAGCGTGCCGAAGCTCTCCGGGGCGAAGAGCTCCTCGGGCGCCAGGAAGAGCCCGTCGGTCGAGCCGGAGATGTAGTTGAAGCCGATGCGGCGCGCGTCGAAGGTGCGCGACTGGAACTGCGTCGAGGCGCCGGCGCGGAAAGTGAAGTCCCGGAACGGCAGGGAGAGGTTCGCGCCCACACCCGCGCCGAGGTCGTTGAGGCCCGAGAAGAAGCGCTCGCCACTGCCGGAGTTGTTCTTGAAGCCCTTCCGGCCGTCTGCCTGCGGGAAGTACGTGTAGTCGCGGGTGTCCGGCTCATCGCGGGCCGTGAGCGAGACGTTGCCCTGC
>CALNBU010000284.1 GCA_937875615.1 uncultured Archangium sp. | reverse complement strand
CGCGCGGGCGCGGGCGGCGGGCTGACGTCGCTTGCAACCTGCCAGGGGGTGTGGCTGTTGATGGTCACCAGGAAGCGCGGATTTCTGGTCATGGGCGACCAGGAGTTCAGGAGCTTCGAGGCCAGAGGCCGCGCTGGGAGCGGCCGAAAAGTTGAGGAGTGGGAAGCGCGCCGGTGGAGTCCAGTGCAGCGCGCGTCCTGAAAGTCAGAAGGCCCACCAGCGACACCTGGAGGGCCTTCCTGGGGGCGCGCCCTGGTGTGCGAGAGGGGCGAGCCGGTGAGGGAGGGGTAGCGCACTCCAGGGCGGGGCGCCAGAAGTCGGCGCGCGCACGGGAAGGTGTGCGTGGAGTCGTTGCGTCTGGTGGTGTGCGGACGGCCGGAGTGCCGGCGGCTGTTCCAGCTGTGCAGCCGGTGCGACAGGGGGCAGCGCTACTGCGGGCGCAGGTGCGGGGTGCTGGCGCGCGCGGAGTCGGTGCGTGCGGCTGGACGGCGCTACCAGCGCACCCGAGACGGCCGGCATGCGCACGCGGAGCGCCAGGCCGCGTACCGGGGGCGGCGGCAGAAAGTGACGCATCAGGCTCCCCCGCCAGGGGCCTTGGAGGTGACGGTGTCGCCCGCGCCGGCCCAGGCCACCACGCAGGTGTCCGCGGAGCCGAGCGCAGCGAGGCCCCCTGGGTATGCACCACCGCCCCTTCCTGCCTGCACGTCCTGCGGACGCGCCAGTCCCTTCCTCCGTCACACCACCCTGGCGCGCACCCGACTGGGCCCGCGTTGGCGGCGCTGCGCCGCGTGAGGAGGTGCGAGGATGATTGGCCTCGAGGTACGCGCCCGGATTCGCCAACTGCACCACGCGGAGGGCTGGCCGGTGGGCACCATCGCCACGCAGCTGGGGCTGCACCACGACACCGTGGAGGCGGCCCTGGCGGACGCCCCGGTAGGCAGCGCCGACAGCAGCACGGCGAAGCCCACGGTGCTGGGCCCCTATACGGACTTCATTGACGGCACCCTCAAGGCCCACCCACGCCTGCGGGCCACGCGCCTCTTCCACATGGTGAAGGCGCGTGGCTACCCGGGCGGCTACGAGCAGGTGAAGCGCTACGTGCGGCGGGTGCGTCCGGGGCCTCAGGCCGAGGCCTTCCTGCGCCGCACCACGCTGCCGGGCGAAGAGGCCCAGGTGGACTGGGGCAGCTTCGGCAAGGTGCAGGTAGGGCGGGCCACCCGGACACTCTCCTGCTTCGTCCTGGTGCTGGGCCACTCGCGCGCCATGTACGCGCGCTTCTTCCTGGGCCAAACCCTGGAGTGCTTCCTCCAGGGCCATGTCCAGGCCTTCGAGGCGCTGGGCGGCGTGCCACGCAGCCTCCTCTACGACAACCTGAAGTCCGTGGTGCTGGAGAGGGCCGGAGACGTCATTCACTTCCACCCGCGCATATTGGAAGCCGCCGGCCACTACCACTTCGTCCCCAAGCCCTGCGCCCCCTACCGCGGCAACGAGAAGGGCAAGGTGGAGCGCACCATCCGCTACCTGCGCGACTCCTTCTTCGCCGCGCGCACCTTCCACGGCCTCGACGACGTCAACCGCCAGCTTCAGCGCTGGGTGGAGTAGGTGGCCCACCAGCGCCGGGTGCCCGGCGACGCCTCGGGCCGCACGGTGGCGCAGGCCCTGGAAGCCGAGCGCCCCCTGCTACTGCCCTTGCCCGCGCACCCGCTTCCCACCGACGTGCTGCGCCCCGCCTCCTCCGGCAAGACGCCCTACGTGCGCTTCGACGGCAACGACTACTCCATTCCCGACACCCTGGTGCGCCGGCCCCTCACGCTGGTGGCCTCCGCCACCACGGTGCGCCTCCTCGACGGCGCCGAGGAAGTCGCCTCCCACGTGCGCAGCTGGGACAAGGGCGCCCTCGTCGAGGACTCAAGCCACCTGGCCGCCCTGGCCAGGCGCAAGGCCCACGCCCACGAGCTGCGCGGCAGGGACTTGCTGCGCGCCCGCTGCCCCCGCGCCGAGCAACTCCTCCAGGCCCTCGCAAGCCGCGGCGACAACCTCGGCAACCACACCGTGAAGCTGCTGGCGCTGGCCGACAGGTACGGCTCCGCCGAAACCGACGCCGCCATTTCCGAGACCCTCTCTCGCGGCGCACTCGGCCCCGCCGCCGTCGCCCACGTCCTCGACCAACGCAGCCGCAAGAAGGGCGCCCCGCCACCGCTGCCCCTGGTGCTGCCGGATGACCCGCGCGTGCGCGAGCAGCGCGTCCCCCAGCACTCCCTCAACGCCTACGACGTCCTCCTCGGGCGGGACTCGGAGCAAGCGCCATGAGTCCCTTGAAAGAGCGCCTCACCACCCTGGGCCTGCACCACACCAGTGACACCCTCGAGGACCTCGTCGCCCTGGCCACCAGACGCAGGTGGGGCCCCCTGGAGCTGCTGGAGGCCATCGCCGAGGAGGAGACGAAGGACAGGGCCCGTCGCAGCGTGGAGCGGCGGCTGTCGCGCAGCAAGCTGGGCGCCCTCAGGACGATGGCCGACTTCGACTGGGGCTGGCCCAAGCGCATTGACAGGACGGCCGTCGAAGGAGCCCTTGCGCTGGACTTCATGGCCCGCCCCGCCAACGTCGTCCTCGTCGCCCCTCAAGGCCTGGGCAAGACGATGATTGCCCAGAATATCGCCTACAACGCCGTGCAGGCCGGCCACTCCGTCCTCTTCACCACCGCCTCCCAGCTGCTGCTCGACCTCGGCAGTCAAGACTCGGCCCGGGCCCTGGACCGGAGGCTCAAGCACTACTGCACCCAGGCGGGGCTGCTCGTCATCGACGAGATTGGCTACCTCTCCTACGACGCCAGGAACGCAGACCTCCTCTTCCAGGTGGTGTCTCGCAGGTATGAGAAGAAGCCGATTGTCTTGACGACCAACCTCCCGTTTTCGGAGTGGACCACCATCTTCCCCAACGCAGCATGCGCCATCGCCCTCATTGACCGCGTCATCCACCACGCGAGCATCATCAGCATCGAGGGTGACAGCTACCGCAGGCGCATGGCCGAGGAGTCGCGCGCCGAGCGCAAGGCCAAGAAGAGCTGAGCGTCCCCGCTAATCACCGCTGCCCACCGGCCTCGCTCCGCGTCCCGTAACCGGGGCAGGAGCGAGGCCGTCTTGCATTGGCTCGACTCGTTATCCGCGCCTGCCGATGACCCGATTTCCGCGCTCCGCGATGACCGCGTCGATGACCAGAATCCCGCGCTCCGCGATGACCGCCAACAACCTGGCCCAGGCCCTCGGCCACCGCGCCTGCCGCGCCGGCTTCAGCGCCCTCTACGTCGGCGCCCATGAAATGCTCATGCAACTGCGCGCCGCACGCGGCGAAGGCAGCTACGACAAGCGCCTCTTGCGCTTCACCTCGCCCGACTTGCTCATCATCGATGACCTCGGCCT
>CALNBU010000283.1 GCA_937875615.1 uncultured Archangium sp. | reverse complement strand
GGCACCCCGGTGATGCCGATGCGCCGCGCCTTGCCGCTAAGCGGCAACACCCGGGCGATCAACGCCTGCGCCAACCGCGCGTCGTCTGCGTTGCGGCTCTCGACCAGGGTGATGGCCCGCGCCAGCACCGCGCGGTCCCCCGCCCGCAGCCCGGCCTCATACGCCTCGAGCGACAGGCGCCCCTTCCGCGTCATGACTCCAGTCGATCCAGCAGCGAGTTGGCGGCCTCGGCGATGACCGTCCCCGGGCCGAAGATCTCCGCGGCACCCGCCTCGCGCAGCGCCGGGTAGTCGTCGGGAGGAACGACGCCGCCCACCACGATGAGGATGTCCGAGCGACCGCGCTGCGCCAACGCCTCGCGCAGCGCCGGCACCAGCGTGAGATGCCCGGCCGCCAGCGAGCTGGCGCCGATGACGTGCACGTCGTTCTCCACCGCCGCCTGCGCCGTCTCGTCGGGCGTCTGGAAGAGCGGCCCGATGTCGACGTCGAAGCCGAGGTCGGCGAAGGCCGAGGCGATCACCTTCTGACCGCGGTCGTGGCCGTCCTGCCCCATCTTGGCCACCAGGATCCGCGGGCGCCGGCCCTCGGCCTCGAGGAAGCGCTGCGTGCGCGCGCGGACCTTCGTCACCGCGTCATCGTTCTCGCCCACCTCGCCACTGTACACGCCGGAGATGGCGCGGATCTCCGCCTGATGCCGGCCGTAGACCTTCTCCAGCGCCGACGAGATCTCTCCGACGGTGGCGCGCGCGCGGGCCGCGTCGATGGCCAGCTCCAGCAGGTTGCCCTCGCCGCTCTTCGCGCTCGCCGTCAGCGCGTCGAGCGCGCGTGACACCGCCGCAGCGTCGCGCTCACGCTTGAGCACCGCGAGGCGCTCCAGCTGCTTCCTGCGCACCGCCGCGTTGTCGACCTTCAGCACCGGCACCGCTTCGTCGCGCTCGGGCCGGAAGCGATTGACGCCCACGATGACCTGCCGGCCCGAATCGATGCGCGCCTGCGTGCGCGCGGCGGCCTCCTCGATGCGCAGCTTGGGTACGCCCTTCTCGATGGCCTTCACCATGCCGCCGAGCTGCTCCACCTCGTCGATGTGCGCCTGGGCGCGGGCGGCGAGCTGGTGCGTGAGCCACTCGACGTAGTGGCTGCCGCCCCAGGGGTCGACGGGCCGCGTGGTGCCCGACTCGAGCTGCAGCTGCAGCTGCGTGTTGCGGGCGATGCGCGCCGAGAAGTCGGTCGGCAACGCCAGCGCCTCGTCGAGCGAGTTGGTGTGGAGGCTCTGCGTGTGCCCCTGCGTGGCCGCCATGGCCTCGACGCAGGTGCGCACCACGTTGTTGTAGACGTCCTGGGCGGTGAGCGACCAGCCCGAGGTCTGACAGTGCGTGCGCAGCGCGAGGCTCTTGGGGTTCTTCGGTTGAAAGCCCGCCACCAGCTTCGACCACAGGAGGCGCGCGGCGCGCAGCTTGGCGACCTCCATGAAGAAGTTCATGCCGATG
Source organism: uncultured Archangium sp. (assembly GCA_937875615.1). GTDB lineage: Bacteria > Myxococcota > Myxococcia > Myxococcales > Myxococcaceae > Archangium_A. The sequence continues at coordinate 1,368 of CALNBU010000283.1, read as the reverse complement.
GCGAAGAAGAAGCTCAGGCGCGGCGCGAAGGCGTCGACGCCCATGGCGCTGGCGATGCCGGTGCGGATGTATTCGAGCCCGTCGGCGAGCGTGTAGCCGAGCTCGAGGTCCGCCGAGGCCCCGGCCTCCTGCATGTGGTAGCCGGAGATGGAGATGGAGTTGAACTTCGGCATCTTCCGCGAGGTGTACGAGAAGATGTCGGCGATGATCTTCATCGAGGGCGCGGGCGGGTAGATGTACGTGTTCCGCACCATGAACTCCTTGAGGATGTCGTTCTGGATGGTGCCCGAGAGCTTCTCTGGCGGCACGCCCTGCTCCTCGGCCGCGACGACGTAGAGCGCCAGAATCGGCAGCACCGCGCCGTTCATGGTCATCGACACGCTCATCTTGTCGAGCGGGATGCCGTCGAACAGCACCTTCATGTCGAGGATGGAGTCGATGGCCACGCCGGCCATGCCCACGTCGCCCATCACGCGGGGGTGGTCGCTGTCGTAGCCGCGGTGGGTGGCGAGGTCGAACGCGATGGACAGGCCCATCTGGCCCGCCGCCAGGTTGCGCCGGTAGAAGGCGTTGGAGTCTTCGGCCGTCGAGAAGCCGGCGTACTGGCGCACCGTCCACGGCTGACGCACGTACATCGTGGGGTACGGCCCGCGGACGAACGGCGCGAAGCCGGGCAGCGTGCCCAGGTGGCCGACACCTTCGAGATCTCCCGCGCCATAGTGCGCGCGGTGAGGAATGCCCTCGGGGGTGTTCCTCGTCGCGCCCGGTCGCGCCGTCGACACAGAAGGGATGACGGCGTCGAAGTCGACACCAGCGAAGCGGCTCATGCGTAGAGCTCCAGCAGTTGAGTCAGGCTGTCGATGAGGTCGACGCCGATGAAGATGAAGCCGTCGACGCCGGCGGCGCGCAGCTCGGCCTCGTTGGCCCCCGGACGACCCGCCACCAACACGCGCCTGCAGCCAGCCGCCTTGAGCGCGGCGGCCGCGGCAGCGGCGTCGGTGGCGTAGCGCTCGTCGGTGCCGCACAGCACCGCGACGGTCGCCGCCTCAGGCGTGGCCGTTTCCCGCGCGCGGATGCCGCCGGCGCCGAGGAAGTTGAGCGAGAAGCCGACGCGCGCCCTCGTCTCGGAGACCGCGCCAAGGGTGACCAGGATCGCGCTCGGCCGCAGGGCGTCGGCGCGCGCGCGCAGCGCCTCGAACTGCTCCGACTCCCGCCGACCGACGTCGGAGCCAGCGCTCGGCAGCAGCTCGTCGAGGTTGGCGAACTCCGAGACGCCCAGCAGCGGGGTCCTTCGCTTCGCGATGGCCGAGAGGCGCTCCGCCCACGCCTTCTCCACACGTTGCTCCAGCCCGGCGCGCGCCTTCTCGA
>CALNBU010000282.1 GCA_937875615.1 uncultured Archangium sp. | reverse complement strand
ACCGCGCGGGGCGGGAGGTCCCGAAGCACGGCCTCCACCTGCGCGCGCACCAGCGCGGCGGGCAGCACGTGCACCGCGGTCACCTCCCGCGTGTTCTGCACCGTGGCCAGCGTCACCGCCGCCATGCCGTACACGCGGTGTTGGTGGAACGTCTTCAGGTCGGCCTGGAGGCCGGCGCCGCCAGAGGGGTCGCTCCCGGCGATGGTGAGGGCCGTCGGTGTCATGGAGAGGCCACGTACCATTTCCGCCGTTCGCTTTTTTGTCTGCTAGCGAGCCCGACCATGACCGTGGTGTTGACGAATGATGAGAGCGGTTCGCGCTTCTTCCACCGCCTGCTGCGCGAGACGGCCGAGGCGTTCCCGCGCACCTTCGAAGACGTCCCGGTGCCGGCGAAGGGTGAGGTCTTCAAGAAGCGCTACGGCGACGTGCTGGCCCGCTTCGAGGCGGCGCGGGTCGGCAGCGCGCAGCGGCTCGACGTGGCCCGCTACCTCCACCGCGCGACGACGGCGGCGCTGGGCTTCTCGCGCGAGGGCGCGGCTGCTCGACGAGTCGCTGCAGCAGCACGAGGTGGCGGCGCCGGCCACCCTCGGGCAGGCCTTCTCCGGGACGCCCGGGCTGACGCTGGAGCTGCCCCTGGACGGGCGCGTCTACCGGGGCCGGGAGGTGTTGGAGGCCATCGACCGGCTCTTCGCCGCGCATCACCTCTCTCGCGCCGCGGCCCTGGGGTTGCGGTGGTTGGTGGACTTCGTCGAGGCCAACGGGGGCCGCCTCGACCTCACCGGCCAGCGCTTCGCGCTGTTGGGCGCCAGCGCGGAGCTGTCTCCGGCGCCGCTCCTGTTGGCCGCCGGGGCCACGGTGCGGTGGCTCGACGTGAAGCCGCCGCCGCCGGAGACGCGCGGCGCCTTCATCGCCACCCGCGACGGAGATGACCTGCTGGCGCGCCCCCACGAGGCCATCGCCGCGCTGCGCGCCTTCGCCGAGGAGGGGCCGGTGCACGTGGGCCTCTTCGCCTACGCCCCGGGGAAGAGCCGGGAGCTGCTGTTGGCCGGCGTCATGGACGCGCTGGTGCGGACGCTGGGGCCGGGCGTGGTGAAGTCGGTGGCCACGTACATCTCGCCCACCTCGCCCGGCGAGATGCAGGCGGAGGACCTCGCGGCGGCGGAGCACCTGCGCGCGTCGCCGACGTGGTGGCAGCGGGCGGCGGCGCTGTCGGGCGCGCTGCAGGGCCCGGGCAGCTACGGCGGAGTGGCGCGCACCGTCATCTCGCTCCAGGGCGCCGCGTACCAGGCCGCGCAGTACGTCACCAAGCGCATCGCCGCCGAGGTGTTGGCCGCGGACGGACTGGGCGGGCAGTCCGTCACCCTGTCTACGAATGTGGCGGGCATCACCAACACCAGGTCGCTGTCGCACCCGCTGTTTCAAATCGCCTTTCAGGGGGCGCCGTCCTTCGGGGTGCGCATCTTCGAGCCGGCGCTGACGCGCGCGGTGAGCGGCTACCTGATGCTGCACGATTTGCTCAACCCACAGGCGCCCGCCGCGGCCGGCCAGCAGTCCGAGGCGCCGCTGGCCCGCGCGAAGGCCGCGCACGTGGAGCAGATTCACGGAGCGGCGTACGACCTGCCCTGGCAGTTCGAATCGGCGGTGAAGACGGCGGCGGTGGTGGGGTTGACGAAGCGTCCGCAGGTGTTGCTCAGGCGCGGCCGGTGACAAGGTTGGTTGGCGCGAATCGTCTTTGCGACTGTGGTGTCGCAAAGACGACTCAACGCACAAAATAAAACAGGCCCCCTTCTGCGAAGAAAGGAGCCCGTTCGAGGTGATTCAGAAACGATGAATCAGTTGGCCGCCCACTCGCCGCCGAGCGTGTCGCAGGACGCCTTCCAGTCGACGTTCTCGTTCGCGGTGTAGGTGATCTCGTAGGTGTACAGGGTCTGGCCCTCACCCGAGGTGACGGTGCAGGCGCCGGCCGCGTTCTCGATGGGGCAGGTGTCCTGCGCGTCCGGGTTGGAGTTGTTCCACGCGTCCTGCGAGGCCGAGTTGCCGTACTGCACGCGCGTGCAGGTCTGCGAGTCACCCTCGCCGGCCACGGCGTACTTCGAGAAGCTGCCGCCACAGGCCGCGAGAGAGAGAGCCGCGAAAACGCCGAAAAGAACCTTCTTCATGGTGATGCTCCTTAAGGATGAGGGAAACTGCGCCCGATCGATCGGGCGATGGCTCCTTAGCCGCAGGTAGGAGGCTGAGGAAATTATTTCGAGGTCCGGTCTATTTTTGCGGTTTCCCCGAAGTATTTCAGCGCAGCGGTGGTCGTTGGCAACACGAGACAGGTGAGGCTTTGATCCGCTGTCCTGGTTGTCACGGGCAACGACCTGTCGCGTTCAGTTCGCCGTCGCGCCGAACGCCAGGCGCAGCACGAAGCGCTCGTTGTCGCGCAGAGTGAGCGGCTCGGGCAGGGCGCGGTCGGCGCGCGCGAGGTCCGCGCCCACCTGCGCGTGGCCGCCCAGCGACACCCAGAAGCGCTCGAAGGTGAGCGTCAGCGCGGGCCCCACGTAGATGGCGGTGCCGAAGTAGTCGCCGCCCTGCCAACCGCTGCGCAC
>CALNBU010000281.1 GCA_937875615.1 uncultured Archangium sp. | reverse complement strand
ATGTCAACGACTGGTTACCGGTTGGCGCACCGTGGCGTACCCCACCTACCGCCCGCCGGGTGGAGGCGCGCCGGTGGCGGCCCCGCCCATGGACCCCTTCGCCGCGGCCGCCGCGCAGGAGCCGGCGTTGGCTGCTGACGACAACCCCGACGCGACGCGGGTCGCCGCCATCCCCTCGGAGCTGCTCAACGCCGCCCGCGCCACCGGGATGACCGGCGAGCGCCAGGCCTTCCGTCCTCCCACCGGGTCGCTGCCCAGGGTGGCGTCGATCGCCCCCGCCGCGGCCGGCACGGACGAAGAGCGCCACTTCCAGGAGGTCTTCCGCGACTTCGTGGCCACGCGCGAGAAGTGCCACGAGCCGCCCGATGGCCTGACCTACGAGAAGTTCAAGGCCAAGCTGGTGAAGAACAGGGACGTGCTGGTCGCCAAGTATCAGGCGCGCAGCGTCCGGTTCTCCGTGTACGTGAAAGAGGGCAAGGCGGCCCTCAAGGCCACGCCGGTCAAAGAGTGACCTGTTTTCAGTCAGCGGTCGCGACAGTGGTGTCGCGCGCTGGCGATTCTCAAACTCTGAGACGTTTTTTTGCCCTGATTCTGCCCAGTTGAAGGGCATTCGGGGCGTGAGTTTCGTGGCACATGGGTTGCTGAGCCGTACCTGCCCCTCATGTCAGGAGGGGTATCTGCTCAGGAGCCGGAATGAGCCTCGCCACATCCCCACTCGTCAGTGTCGCTCCGCCCGTCGGGCGTGAGACCGAGCTGACGCTGCTGTTGTCCGAACACCACGAAGCGAAAGCGCAGGGGCGGGCGCGCTTCGTCTTCCTTCGTGGGCCGCGGGGGGTGGGCAAGAGCTGGTTGACGACGCAGCTGGCGCGCACCCTGGGTGGGCGCGGCGTGGCGGTGTTCGAAGGCGCCTCGGCGCGCGATGCCCGGCAGGCCTGGGGCGTGATGCGCGGGGTGATGGGCGAGGCGCTGCAGGCCATCAAGCGCGAGGGCGTGCCGGAGCTGACGGTGGCCCGACTCTCGGCCGCGCTGGAGCCGCTGCGGGGCGGTGGCCGGGGCGCGTCCGCCGAAGAGCGTCGGCTCAAGTTGTTCGACGCCGCGGCCGAGCTGCTGACGTTGGCTGGGCGCTCCACGCCGCTCTACATCTTCCCGGACCTCGACGTGGCGGACCTCTCGTCGCTCGAGCTGCTGCGCTACCTGAGCGCCTGCGCCTCGACG
>CALNBU010000280.1 GCA_937875615.1 uncultured Archangium sp. | reverse complement strand
GCTGGTGCAGAAGTACGAGCAGCTCACCGCCGAGGACAAGACCGGCTTCGCGGAGCGCTTCGTGCTCGGTCACTACCACCTCAACAGAGGTCACCTCGACCAGGCGGTGACCCAGCTCAAGGGCGCGCTGGCGCTCCGGCCCGACGACGTCCCGGCCAAGGTGGCGCTGGGGAAGGCGCTGCTGCTGCAGGGAGACCTCGAGAACTCGCTGGCCCTCTTCGAGGCGCTCCCCAACTCATCGGTGGCGCAGTTCAACCTCTCGCGGGTCTACCAGCGGCGGGTGCAGGTCTTCGGCGAGGCGAAGGTGGGCGAGGTCGACAAGGCCAACGCCGCGCTGCAGCGCGCCCGCCAGCTCGACGCCTCGCTGCCGCCCATCGCCGTCGACGAGCCCACCCCGAAGGAGATCCTCGGCAACACCTGGCTGCGCACGCTGCCGCTGACCCGGGGAGACCTCCTCTCGCTGGCCACGGACGACGCCGGGGCTCACCGGGTGAAGAGCCAGCTCACCCAGCAGCTCATCGGTGATGTCCCGTCGCTGCTCGCGCCGTTCTTCCCGCTGCTCGCGGCGCTGGGGTTGCTGGCCTTCGGCACGCTCAGCGCCGCGGTGGGCGCGGCCCGGGTGTGCAACCGCTGCGGCCGGCCGGTGAGCCGGCGCGGCGACCCGGAGCTCCCTCAGGGCAGCGCCATGTGCGGTCAATGCGTGACGGTGTTCGCCAAGAAAAACGCGGTGGCGCCCTCGGTGAAGGTGCGCAAGCAGCTGGAGGTGGCCCGCTACGAGAGCAGCCGCGAGCGCGTCTCCACCGTGCTGGGGTTCCTGTGGAGCGGCATGGGGCACGTCTTCGCCGGGCAGCCGGGGCGCGGCGCGACGTTCGGCTTCTTCTTCGTGGTGGCGGTGGTGGCGGCGCTGCTGCGCGCGGGGGTGGTGCGGGCGCCCTATGACGGCGCGCCGCTCTTCCTGAGGTTGGCGCCGGCGCTGCTGGTGTTCCTCATCGTCTACCCGATGGCGCTGCTGGCGTTGCGCAGGAAGGCGGCCTGACGCATGGCGCTCAAGGGCACCCTCAAGGACTTCGGCATCGCCGACATCCTCCAGCTCATCGGGCAGCAGCAGAAGACCGGGGTGCTGACGCTCACCCGCAAAGATGACTCGGTGGCGGTGTCCTTCAAGGACGGCAACATCGTCCGCGCCGAGACCACCCACCGCAATCGCAAGGAGCTCATCGGCTCGATGCTGGTGGCGGCGCAGCTGGTGAGCGAGCAGCAGCTGGAGTTCGCGCTGGAGACGCAGAAGCGGACCCTGCAGCGCCTGGGCGACGTGCTGGTCAGCCAGGGCGTCATCACCGAGCAGAAGTTCAAACACATGGTGCAGCTGCAGACGAGCGAGACGCTCTTCCGTCTCTTCGGCTGGAAGTCGGGCACCTACGAGTTCGAGCAGAAGGACGTCGAGACCGACGCCACGTTGGTCCCGCTGCGCGCTGAGTCCGTGCTGATGGAGGGCTTCCGCCGGGTCGATGAGTGGCCGGTGGTGCGCAAGAAGATCACCTCGCTGCAGATGTCCTTCGAGCGGCTCAAGGAGCTGCCGCCGGAGGAGCTGAAGAAGGACGACTTCGACGCGGCCCTCGACGACGCCTTCGGCGAGCCGCGAGAAGAGAAGAAGGCGGTCAACAAGGGCGAGTTCCAGTCGGTGGGCGACAACGAGCGCACCGCCTACAAGCTCATCGTCCAGGGGCGCACGGTGGAGCGCATCATCGAGCTCTCCCAGCTGGGCGAGTTCGAGACCGCCAAGGCGCTCTGCAACCTGGTGAACCTCGAGTACGCGCGCAGCGTCGCGCCGGTGGGCAAGGGGGGCGCCGACTTCGACAGCGACAAGGCGCCGTCGGCGTTCCTCGGCGTGGTGGGCCGCATCGCGGTGACCATGGTGGTGGTGGGCGCACTGCTCTTCCTGGTCACCCGCATCGACTTCGGCGCCATCAACCTCGGCACCGGCAACGTCACCCGCTTTACGGACCCGGCGGTGAAGCGCGTGGCGAGCCAGCAGCAGCGCTCGCGGCTCTCGGCGGCCATCGAGGTGTACCGCATGGAGCAGGGCGCGCTGCCGGTGGCGCTGAGCGAGCTGGTGGCGGCGGGGTTGCTCGACGAGGACGACCTGCGCTTCCCCTGGAGAGATCCCTACTTCTACCGTCGCGGAGAAGACGGCAGCTACCTGCTGCTCCCGCCGCTCCGGTAAGTCGACGCTGGCGCTGAGCGCCGGGAAGGCGTTATCCGCTGGGCATGACCCGCAGCGACGCCGACAGCGCCTCAGACAATCGTCCGCTCATCGAAGACATCCGCCTGCTCGGGCGCCTCCTGGGCGACGTGGTGCGCGAGTGCGAGGGCCGCCAGGTGTTCGAGACGGTGGAGGCCATCCGCCAGCTGTCGGTGGCGGTGCGGCTGGGGAAGGACCTCGCCGCCGGCCGACGGCTCGACGCGCTGCTCAAGGGCCTGAGCGACGACACCGCGGCGAACGTCATCCGCGCCTTCAGCTACTTCTCGTTCCTCGCCAACATCGCCGAGGACCGGCAGACCGCGCGGCGCTGGGCGGCCCGGGAGTCGAGCGGCGCGCAGGTGCGCTCGACGTTGGCCGGCACGGTGGCGCACCTCGCCGGGCTCGGCGTCTCCCGTCAGCAGCTCGGCGCGCTGCTGGAGCACGCCTGGGTCTCGCCGGTGCTGACCGCGCACCCCACCGAGGTGCAGCGGCGCAGCATCCTCGACGCGGCGCAGGCCATCGCGGAGCTCATCGGGCAGCGCGACACCAACTTGACGCCGCGGCAGCTGGCGTCGAACGCCGAGCAGCTCAAGGGGCGCATCACCCAGCTGTGGCAGACGCGGATGATCCGCGCCAGCCGCCTCACGGTGGCCGACGAGATCGAGAACGCGCTCTCGTATTACCAGACCACCTTCCTGCCGCAGGTGCCGCGGCTCTACGCCGAGCTGGAGCAGCTGTTGCCGGGGCAGCCGGTGGCGCCCTTCCTCCGCCTCGGGAGTTGGATTGGCGGCGACCGCGACGGCAACCCCAACGTCGACGCTGGCACGCTGCACCGCGCGTTCGCCCGTCAGACCGAGGTGGCGCTGCAGTACTACCTGGAGCAGCTCCACGCCCTGGGCGCCGAGCTGTCGATGTCGAGCACGCTCACCGGCGTCTCCCCCGGCGTGCTGCGCCTGGCGAAGGCCTCACCGGACCACTCGGCGCACCGCGCCAACGAGCCGTACCGCCTGGCGCTGTCCACCATCTACGCGCGCACCGCCGGCGCGCTGCGCCAGCTCACCGGGGCCACGCCGCTGCGGCCGGAGCTGGCCGGGCCGTCGCCCTACGCCGACGCCGGAGCCCTGCTCGTCGACCTGCGCACGCTGGAGCAGTCGCTGGAGCGCCGCCACGGCCGGGCGCTGGTGGGGATGCGGCTCAAGGGCCTCCTCCGCGCGGTGGAGGTGTTCGGCTTCCACCTCGCCACGCTCGACCTGCGCCAGAGCAGCGACAAGCACGAGGTGGTGGTGGCGGAGCTGCTGGCGGTGGCCGGGGTGGAGCCGCGCTACGCGGCGCTCAGCGAGAAGAAGAAGCGCGCGCTGCTGGTCTCGCTGCTCGACGACGCGCGGGGCCTGCGCGTGCGCGGCGCCACCTACTCGCCGTTGGCGACGGGGGAGCTGGCCATCTTCGAGGCGGCGGCCTTCCACTCGGCGCGCCTGGGGCCCCACGCGCTGCGCCACTGCATCATCTCGCACACCGAGCAGGTGAGCGACCTGCTGGAGGTGTTGGTGCTCCAGAAGGAGGCGGGCCTGTTGATGGGCACGCTGCGCGGCGAGGCGAAGGCTGCGCTCATCGCGGTGCCGCTGTTCGAGACCATCGGCGACCTGCGCAACGCGGCGCAGGTGATGAAGGAGTTCTTCGCGATCCCCGGAGTGCTGCCGATGCTGGAGCGCTCGGGCGGTGAGCAGGAGGTGATGCTCGGCTACTCCGACTCCAACAAGGACGGCGGCGTCTTCACCAGCAACTGGGAGCTGTACCGGGCGGAGGTGGCCCTGCGGGAGCTCTTCGGTGCGCTCCAGACGCCGCTGCGCATGCGCCTCTTCCACGGGCGCGGCGGGACGGTGGGGCGCGGCGGCGGTCCGGCCTACGACGCCATCCTGGCGCAGCCTCCGGGCACGGTGGCCGGGCAGTTCCGGCTCACCGAGCAGGGCGAGGTCATCGCCTCCAAGTACGCGCACCCCGACAACGGGCGGCACAACCTGGAGATCATCGTCTCCGGGGTCATCGAGGCCAGCTTCCTGCCTCGCGGCGCCGAGGTGCCCCGGGCCTTCCTCGAGGCGGCGGAGCAGCTCTCCCGCGCGGGGATGAAGGCCTACCGCGCGCTGGTGTACGAGACGCCCGGCTTCGTCGACGTCTTCTACGAGGCCACGCCCATCCAGGAGATCGCCGGGCTCAACATCGGCTCCCGGCCGTCATCGCGGAAGGCCACCCGGGCCATCGAAGATCTGCGCGCCATCCCGTGGTCCTTCAGCTGGGGTCAGACCCGGGCCAGCCTCCCCGGCTGGTACGGCTTCGGCTCGGCGGTGGCCGACTTCCTACGCTCGCCGCGGCACCACGCGGCGCGGGTGGCGCTGCTGCAGCGCATGGCCGCGGAGTGGCCCTTCTTCCGGGCGTTGCTCTCGAACCTGGACATGGTGCTGGCCAAGAGCGACCTGGGCATCGCGCGTCGCTACGCCACCCTGGTGCGCGACCGCAAGCAGGGGCAGGCGGTGTTCCAGCGCATCGGAGACGAGTGGACGCGCACCACCGACGCGCTGACGCTCATCACCGGCGAGGCGTCGCGGCTGGCCGGCAACCCGGCGTTGGCGCTCTCGCTCAAGCACCGCTTCCCCTACATCGACCCGCTCAACCACCTGCAGGTGGAGCTGCTGCGGCGCCTGCGCCGGCCCGGGAAGCACCCGGCCAACGAGCGCGTGCGGCGCGCGGTGCACATCAGCATCAACGGGGTGGCGGCCGGGCTGCGCAACAGCGGGTAGCGCACCTCACTCCGACACGCGGCCGGTCTCGGCGGTGAAGTAGCCGCCCACGTCGCCCAGCTCGCGGCGGAAGGGCCCGCTGGCCAGCTCGTCCACCAGCCGCTCCACGCGCTCGTCGCGCGCCAGCGCCCGGGGAATCAACAGCTCGAAGCGCTCCTCGAGCAGCGGCACGAAGTCGACGTCGAAGGCCAGCGCGGCCGCGCCGATGGTGACGCCGGCGTCGGCCAGGCCCAGGGAGATTCGCTCCGCCACCTCGAGGTGTCCCCAGGCCAGCGGCGCCACGGCGTTCACCCGGGACCACGGCACGTGCGCCTGGCGCAGCGCCTGCTCGAAGAAGCGCCGCGCGCCGCTGTCGGGCTCTCGCAGCACCACCCGCACGCCGGGCCGGGCCACGTCGCGCACGGCGCGCAGGCGCTTCGGGTTGCCCCTGGTCACCGCGAGGCCCAGCTCCCAGCCGGCCAGCGTCACCCGCAGCGCCGGGTTCGTGGTGAAGGCGGCGCGCGCGCCGGTGGCCTGGTGGACGCCGGCCAGGTGGACGTCGCCGCGGCCCA
>CALNBU010000279.1 GCA_937875615.1 uncultured Archangium sp. | reverse complement strand
GGCGCGGCCCTTCGTGCGCCACTCGGCGGGCAGCACCGAGAGCTCGACCGCCCGCCGGAAGAAGCGCTCCGCGTCGTCGACCTCACCCTCGAGCCAGTGGGCCCAGCCGAGGCGGAGGAAGTGCTCGGCCCGCGGCCGCTCCAGACGCACCAGGGGCTCCAGCGTCTGCTGCGCCTCTTCGAGGCGCGCGGCGTCGATGTAGCGGCTGCCCAGCTCCAGTCGGGCGTCCGCGCTGGTGGGCACCAGCTGCAGCGCGGTGCGGGCGGCGGCGATGGCGTCGTCGTGGCGCGCCTGGCGGGCCAGCGCCTTGCTGAGCCTCCCCTGCGCCCACGCCGAGGTGGGCGCGAGGGCGACGTACGAACGCCAGGTCTGCTCGGCGCCGGGCCAGTCACCCAGCGCGAACTGGGTCTCCCCGAGGAACGCGCGCGCGATGAGCTCGCCGGGGTGCCGCTTCAGCACCTGCTTCAGGTAGGCGAGGCCGGCCTCGTTCGACTGGTAGCGCGTCAGGAGCCAGAAGCGCGCCAGGGTGTAGAGCTCCACCACGTCGTCGCCGTCGCCCAGCGCCGCCAGCGACTTCACCGCCGAGGTGTCGTCTCCGAGAATGGCCTGACCCAGCGCGTGCGCCGCGTGGGCGAAGCGCAGCGAGGGGTCGAGCTCCAGCGCCTGACCGCAGGATTCCACTGCGCCCTTGAGCTGCTCGTGGTCCACCAGGGTGGGGGTGTCCACCGCGAGGGGCTGGCGCAGCACCACCTCGTAGCAGCGCCCCAGGGCCCGCAGCGCCGCCTCGCTCCCGGAGGCGGGCTGCACCGCGCCGCTCTTCTTCGGCAGCGGCACCGCGCCGAGCAGCGCCCTGGCCACGGCCTCGGAGCCCTGCTGCAGGGCGAGGTTCCAGCGCGCGTCGAGCTTCGCGGAGAAGGGGCTGCGCGTCTTTCCATCTGAGCGCTCTCCGCGCAGCAGCAGGGCGTCGCGCTCGGCGCTCAGGGAGAAGGACACCGCGCGGTCGGCCCCCACCGAGGTCAGCAGGGCGGTGAGGTCGGCGTCGGGCGCCAGCCGCTCTTCATCGATGGCGCGCAGCACCTGCTTGAGGTGGAGCTGGTTGACCTTGCCGGTCTGCTCCGCGAGCTCCGAGGCGCGCGCCTCGATGAGCAGCGCGAGCTGGCGCAGGGTTTCATCCGCGCCGGTCGGCGGGAAGATGGCCACGATGGGCTTGCGGGGTGCCGCGAGCGCGGAGGTGGCGACGAGTGAGAGCATCAGGAGCGAGCGCATGGCGCGGAGCAGCGTACTCGCTTTGATGCATGGGGCGGCGCGTCACGCGTTTGCCCGCGTTCTCCGTCGCGTGCGGGCTATGGAACGCGTGTGCACATCAGCGTCTTCGACCTCTTCAAAATCGGCATCGGCCCGTCGAGCTCGCACACCGTGGGCCCGATGCACGCCGCGCGTCGCTTCGCGTCGCTGCTCGAGAGTGAGGGGCTGCTCGCCTCGTCGACGTCGCTCAAGGCAGAGCTGTTCGGCTCGCTGGGCTTCACCGGGCGGGGCCACGGGAGCGATGTCGCGGTGATTCTGGGGCTGGAGGGCGACGCGCCGCGCACCGTGGCGCTCGACTCGGTGCCCGAGCGGGTGGCGGCGGTGCAGCGGGGCCTGCGGCTGCGCCTGCTGGGGAAGCACGAGGTCAGCTTCCCGCCTGACGCGCTGGTCTTTCATCGCCGCGAGAAGCTGCCGCTGCACAGCAACGGCATGCGCTTCACCGCGTTCGAAGGACAGCGGGTGTTGCTCTCGCGCGTCTACTACTCGGTGGGCGGCGGCTTCGTGGTCAACCACGAGGGGGTGCCGGAGCCCGCGGAGCGCGCGCAGGCAGAGGTCCCATACCCCTTCTCTTCCGGTGACGAGCTGCTCCGGGTGTGCGCGGCGCACGGCCTGTGCATCTCCACGGTGATGCTCGAGAACGAGAAGGCCCGCAGCGCCGAGGCGGAGGTGCGCGCCGGCCTGCGGGAGATTGCCGAGGCCATGGCCGCGTGCATCGCGCGGGGCTGCGAACGTGAGGGCATCCTCCCCGGGGGGCTCAAGGTGAAGCGCCGCGCGGCCGCCTTCGCCCGCAGGCTCCGCTCGGAGTCGCGCAGCGACCCGCTGGCCATCATCGACTGGGTCAACCTCTGGGCCCTGGCGGTCAACGAAGAGAACGCCGCCGGCGGCCGCGTGGTGACGGCGCCCACCAACGGCGCGGCGGGCATCGTGCCCGCGGTGTTGACCTACTACCGCCGCTTCGTGCCCAACGCCGATGACGAGGGCGTCCAGCGCTTCCTGCTGACCGCCGCGGCCATCGGCGCGCTCTACAAGAAGAACGCGTCCATCTCCGGCGCGGAGGTGGGGTGCCAGGGCGAGGTGGGCGTGGCCTGCTCGATGGCCGCCGGCGCGCTGGCGGAGGTGCTGGGCGGGACGCCGGAGCAGGTGGAGAACGCGGCGGAGATCGGCATGGAGCACAACCTCGGCCTCACCTGCGACCCCATCGGCGGGCTGGTGCAGGTGCCGTGCATCGAACGCAACGCCATGGGGGCGGTGAAGGCCATCAACGCCGCGCGCCTCGCGCTGTCGGGAGACGGCAAGCACAAGGTGTCGCTGGACAAGGTCATCGCCACCATGCGCTCCACCGGGCGCGACATGTCGGTCAAATACAAGGAGACGGCGCGCGGCGGGCTCGCGGTGAACATCGTCGAGTGCTGAGCCTTGTTTTTATAAGTTGATTGTCATTGTGGCGGTTGTTTATGAGGTGCTGAATGGATTCGACGGACTATCATCTCGTCCGGCTGCTGCAGGCGGACGGGCGGGCGACGCAGCTCGAGCTCTCGAAGCGCGTGGGGTTGTCGCAGCCGGCGACCGCAGAGCGGATCCGCAAGCTGGAGGAGTCGGGCGTCATTACCGGCTACGCGGCGCAGGTCGACGCCGCTCGCCTGGGGCGCGACGTGACCGCCTTCATCGGCGTCAGCATCGAGCACCCGAGGCACTTCGACGGCTTCGTGAAGAAGGTGTTGGCGTTGCCGGAGGTGTTGGAGTGCCACCGGGTGGCCGGCGAAGATTCGTATCTGCTCAAGGTGCGCACCACCACCACGCGGGCGCTCGACGCGCTGCTGGTCAAGGCGCTGCGCACCATCCCCGGGGTCACCCGCACCTTCACCACCATCGTCTTGTCGTCGGCGAAGGAGACCACCGCCATCGACGTGGACCCGCCCCGGGGCGCGTAGTACGCGAAGGTTTGAACTCAAAGTTTGTGAGGTACGCGCATGGAAATCCGCATCAGCAAGACGACGCAGCCGAAGGTCAAGCCCCCCGAAGCCGAGCTGGGCTTCGGCAAGTACTTCACGGACCATCTCTTCGCCTGCGACTACGTCGAGGGCCGGGGCTGGGGTGACGCGCGCATCGAGCCCTACGCGCCGATGCAGCTCGACCCGGCGGCCGGCGTGCTTCACTACGGCCAGGCGATGTTCGAGGGCAGCAAGGCCTTCCGCGGCGTCGACGGGCGCGTGCGGTTGTTCCGCCCGGAGGCGCACGCGCGCCGCATGATCGCCGGCGCCCCGCGCCTGTGCATGCCCACGCCGCCCGAGGCCCTGATGGTCGAGGCGGTGCGCGCGCTGGTGAAGGTGGAGCTCGACTGGGTGCCGCGGTCCGAGGGGACCTCGCTGTACCTGCGCCCGACGCTCGTCGCCACCGAGGGCTTCCTGGGTGTGCGCCCGTCGCGCGAGTACCGCTACTTCGTCATCGCCTCGCCGGCGGGGAACTACTTCGGCGGCAAGGGGCTCAAGTCGGTGCGCATCTGGGTCGAGACCCAGGACGTGCGCGCGCCGCGCGGTGGGCTGGGCTCTACCAAGGCTGGCGCCAACTACGCCGCGTCGCTCAAGTCGGCGCAAGACGCGAAGAAGCGCGGCTTCGACCAGGTGCTGTGGCTCGACGGCAAGGACCACGAGTACGTCGAAGAGGTGGGCACCATGAACGTGTGCTTCCTCCTCGGCAGCACGCTGGTGACGCCGCCGCTGTCTGACTCGATTCTGGCCGGCGTGACGCGGGACTCGGTGCTGACGTTGGCCCGAGACCAGGGCCTCACCGTCGAGGAGCGCCCCATCTCGCTCAAGGAGCTTCGGGGCGCTCAGCAGTCGGGCGAGCTCAAGGAGATCTTCGGCACCGGCACCGCGGCGGTCATCTCGCCGGTGGGTGAGCTGGCCTTCGCCGGCGAATCCCTGGTCATCAACGGCGGCAAGCCGGGGCCGGTGGCGGAGCAGCTCTACACCGCGGTGTGCGACATCCAGCGCGGTCTCAAGCCCGACCCCTACGGCTGGATGCAGCTGGTCGACTGAAGGTCAGAGCGCGGCGGCCCACTCGGCTTCGTTGAAGCCCACCAGCACGGTGTCTCCGCGCACCAGCACCGGTCGCTTGACCAGCTTGCCGTCGGCGGCCAGCCAGCTCACCAGCTGCGCGTCGGTGGCGGCGTCCACCTTCGCCTTCCCCAGCGCCCGGTAGCTCTGGCCGGAGGTGTTGAGCCACTTGCGCACCGGTTTGCCGCTCAGCGGAATCCACCGCGCCAGCTCCTCGGGCGTGGGCGGCTGCTCGACGATGGCTCGCGGGGTCGTCTGGTGGCCGTTCTCTCCGAGCCAGCGAAGGGCCTTCTTGCAGGTGCCGCAACCGGCGTATGAGAGCAGCAGCGTTCTGGTCGTCATGCTCGCGGTAAAGCAAAGGCTGGGGAGTTCATGTTCAAGAAAACGTGGCGTGCGTCGACGGTGGTGGCCCGGTGAGCGAGCCGCTGCGCTTCGACGAGGCGTACTACCGCCGCTTCTACCGGGACCCGCGCACGCGCATCTACGACCAGCGTCGGCACGCGAAGCTGGTGGCGGGCGTGGTCTCGCTGATGGAGTGGTTCGGCGTGGCACCGCAGGACGTGCTGGACGTCGGGGCGGGGCTGGGCTGGTGGGGCCAGTGGCTGCGCCGGCACCGGAAGGGCGTTCGGGTGGTGTCCACCGAGCTGGAGCGCGAGGTGTGCTCGAAGTACGGCCACACCCACGCGGACATCACCACCTGGCGGCTCCCGCAGACCTTCGACCTGGTCATCTGTCAGGGCGTGTTGCCCTACCTCGACGCGGTCGGCGCCTCCGCGGCCATCGAGAACCTCGCGGCCATGAGCGGCACCTTCCTCTACCTCGAGGCCATCACCGCCGACGACATGAAGGACGCCATCGACGCCGAGCGCACGGACCTCCGCGTCAACCTCCGGCCCGCGAGCTGGTACCGCCGTCGGCTCGCGCCGCACTTCCGCGAGGTGGGCGCGGGGCTGTACGCGGCGCGCCGCGCGGCCATCCCGCTCTTCGCGCTCGAGGCTCCGCGAGACGTGAAGCGATGAAGGCCGTGGCCCTGTGGGTGCTGGCGGTGGGCATGGTGGGCATCGGCCTCCTTCACTTCCTCGCGCCGCGCGGCTTCGTGAAGATGGTGCCGAAGTGGCTCCCCGCGCCCGGCGCGCTGGTGGCCATCTCCGGCGCCTTCGAGGTGCTGGGCGGCGTGGGCCTGCTGGTGCCCTCCACCCGTCGCTTCGCGGCCTGGGGGCTGGTGGCGCTGTACGTGGCCGTCTTCCCGGCCAACCTCAACATGGCGGTGCACCGCATCCAGGTGACGAAGACGCCGCTGCCGGTGTGGGCGCTGTGGGCGAGGTTGCCGCTGCAGGCCGTCTTCATCGCCTGGGCCTGGTGGCTCGCGTAGGAGGGTCCTCGCCATCATCGCGCCGC
>CALNBU010000278.1 GCA_937875615.1 uncultured Archangium sp. | reverse complement strand
GGCCACCCTCGACCCGGCCTCGGTGGTGCACGACGTGGACCTGATGGTCACCGTCGACGCGGAAGAAAAGCGCGGCAGCGTGGTGGTGCGCCTGGCCTCGAAGGTCGAGCCGGAGTGGCTGCTGGAGGTGGCGCCGGAGCTGCTGGGCGAGGTCGACCGCCTCGAGTGGAACCCCACCGCCCGGCGCGTGGACCGCGTCACCCGGCTGACCTACGGCGCCGTCACGCTCGAGGAGACCCGCCAGCCGGCCCCCGCCAGCGACGAGGCCGGTGCGCTGCTGGCCGAGCAGGCGCTGGCCGCGGGCCCCCAGACCTTCGTCGACCCGGAGCGGCTCACCCACTGGCAGTGCCGCATCGACACGCTGCGCGGCGGCTTCCCCGAGGCCGGCTTCCCCGCGCCCGACGCCGAGTTCATCCGCGCCGCGGTCCGCGAGCTGTGCGCGGGGCTGCGCTCCTTCAAGGAGCTCGAAGAGGCGAGCCTGCTCGACCTCTTGAACTCCAGGCTGACGCCGCACCAGGCGCAGCTGCTGGCGCGGGAGGCGCCGTCTCAGCTCAGCCTCCCCGGCGGTCGCACGCTGAAGGTGCACTGGGAGGCCGGCAAGCCGCCCTGGGTGGAGTCGCGCCTGCAGGACTTCTTCGGCATGACCAGGGGCCCCACGGTGGGCCGGACGCCGCTGGTGTTGCACCTGCTGGCGCCGAACCACAACGCGGTGCAGGTGACGACCGACCTCGCCGGCTTCTGGGACCGCCACTACCCGGCGGTACGCAAGGAGCTGATGCGCCAGTACCCGCGCCACAGCTGGCCGGAAGATCCACGCACCGCGCAGCCGCCGCAGCCGAAGGGTCGCCGGTGAAGAAGCAGCTCGCCTTCCTGGCGCTGGCGCTGCCGGCGCTGGCCCTCGTCTGGGCGCGCTTCATCGAGCCCGACTGGCTGGAGGGGGTGCGCGTGACGGTGCCCACGGCGAAGCTGCCCCGCGGACAGCGCTTCACGGTGGCGCTCCTCAGCGACCTGCACCTGGAGCACCAGACGCGCGCGCTCACCCGCGTGCAGGACGTGCTGCGCGCCGAGCGACCCGACCTGCTCGTCCACGCCGGCGACGCCCTCAACGACGCGGCGGCGCTGCCTCTGCTGAGGCGCACGCTGGGCGGGCTCCCGGCGCGCCTGGGGCGCTACGCGGTGCGCGGCGACCACGACGTCCGCCAGTGGGGTCACCTCGACCTCTTCGCCGGCGGACCGGCGACGGAGCTGACCGGCGGCGCCCCGGTGTTGCTCGAGGGAGGCGCGCTGGCCCTGTGCGGCGTGCCGTGGGGTGCGCCGGAGCGCGCGGCGCGCTGCCTCGAGGCGGCGCCACCGCAGGCCTTCGTCATCTTCGCGTACCACTCGCCGGAGCTCATCGAGACGCTCACGCCCCGCCCACACCTCTACCTCGCCGGCCACACCCACGGAGGGCAGGTGCGGGTGCCCTTCTTCGGCTCGCTCCTCGACCGCTCGCGCTTCGGCGCGCGCTACGCGGCGGGGCGCTACGAGGTGAGGAACACCACGCTGTATGTGAGCCGCGGCCTCGGCTTCACGCCCGGCTCGTCCTCGCTGCGCTTCGGCGCGCGGCCGGAGCTGACGTTGCTCACGCTCGAAGGTGAGTGAGTCAGGCGCCCAGCCGGTGGGCGCGGGCCGCGAAGAACTTCTGCAGCGCCCGCCCGTACTCTTCGTGCGCGCGCAGCTCCACCGAGTCGAGCTGCAGCCGCTTGAAGAGCCGGTTCCTCAGCTCGCGCTGCTGCTGCATGAACTTCATGAAGCGCCCGCGCACGCGGGGGTCCGAGGTGTCGACCACCGCGCGCTCCCCGGTCTCCGGGTCCTCCAGGTCGACCAGCCCCAGCGACGGGAACTTCTCCTCGAAGGGATCATTCACCACCACCGGCACCAGGTCGTGCTTGCGGCCCACGATGCGCAGGCTCTTCTCGTAGTGCTGCGCGAAGAAGTCGCTGACGAGAAAGGTGACCGTCTTCCGCTTCGCTACGTGCGTCAGGTAGGTGAGCGCCGCGTTGAGATCGGTGCCCCGGCCCTTCGGCCTGGTGGTGAGGATGTCGGTGATGAGCCGCAGCACGTGGCTCCTGCCCTTGCGCGGCGGCACCACCTTCTCCACCCGGTCGCTGAACAGCACCAGGCCCACCCGGTCGTTGTTGGCGATGGCCGAGAAGGCGATCTGCGCCGCGACCTCGGCCGAGATCTCCGCCTTGGAGCGCTCGCCGCTGCCGAACTCCCCCGACGCCGAGACGTCGACCAGCAGCATCACGGTGAGCTCGCGCTCCTCGGTGAAGACCTTGACGTACGCGTCGTTCATGCGCGCCGTCACGTTCCAGTCGATGGTCCGCACCTCGTCGCCGGGCTGGTACTGCCGCACCTCGGAGAAGGCCATGCCCCGGCCCTTGAAGACCGAGTGGTACTGGCCCGACAGCACGCTGCTCACCGCCCGGCGGGTGGTGATCTCGAGGCGCCGGATACGCTTGATGAGCTCGCGGGGAATCACGGGACTTCGACGCGCTCGAAGACCCGCTGGATGATGCGCTCGGGCGTGTACTCTTCTGCTTCGGCCTCGTAGGTCAGCGCCACGCGGTGCGCGCCACGCGCGGGGGCGTCGGCGGTCGCTCCCGCCGCGGTCGCACCCGTCTCGGTGGTGCCCGGCTCGACGTGCGTCCCACCGCCGGCTGCAGGGACGGTCGGGACGTCGAGGCCGATGGCCTTCACGTCCTCCGGGGTCACGAAGCCGCGGTGCCGGAGGAACGCGTGGGCCCGCGCCGCCTGCGTCAGCGCGATGGTGGCGCGCGGCGAGGCGCCGTACTGGATGAAGTCGGGGAGATCCTTGAGGCCGTACTTGAGCGGCTCGCGCGTGGCGAAGACCAGGTTGAGGATGTAGTCCTTCACCTTCTCGTCGACGTAGATCTGGTGCAGCACGGCCCGCGCGGCGAGGAGCTGCTCGATGCCGATGACCTTGTTCGCCTTCGGCGCGGTGGCGCCGGTCATGCGGTTCAAGACCTCCTTCTCTTCGTCGCGCGTGGGGTAGCCGACCTTCACCTTCAACATGAAGCGGTCGACCTGCGCCTCGGGCAGCGGGTAGGTGCCCTCCTGCTCCACCGGGTTCTGCGTGGCCAGCACCAGGAAGGGCGCCGGCAGCGGGAAGGTCTGGTTGCCGATGGTGACCTGTCGCTCCTGCATCGCCTCCAGCAGCGCCGACTGCACCTTGGCGGGCGCGCGGTTGATTTCATCGGCCAGCACCACGTTGGCGAACACCGGCCCCTTGCGCACCGCGAAGCTGCCGGCCTGCTGGTTGTAGATGACGGTGCCCACCACGTCGGCGGGGAGCAGGTCCGGCGTGAACTGGATGCGCTGGAACTGCGCCGACAACACGTCGGCGAAGGTGCGGACGGTGAGCGTCTTGGCCAGGCCGGGCACGCCCTCCAGCAGCACGTGGCCGTTGCAGAGCAGGCCGATGAGCAGGCGCTCCAACATCGGCTTCTGACCGACGATGACTTTGCCCGCCTCGAGGAAGAGAGGTTCGATGAAGGCGGACTCTCGCTGTACCGCCTCGGTGATGGCCTTGATGTCGGTGTTCATCGCTGCGCGCTCTTTAGCAGGGGTTGACCCCGGCGGCGGAAACAGCGCGCACCCCGACGGTGTTCCCGACCCCCGAGGGCGTCAGCGCAGGCTGTTGAGCTTGTTGCGCGCGTCGGTCTGCAGCTCCGGCCGGACGTCCGGCGCGGTGGAGCTGGCGTAGCGCTGGTAGTACTGCCGCGCGTCCTCGTTGCGGCCCAGGCCACGGTAGGCCTCCGCCAGGCCGTAGAGGGCGTCGGAGCGCGCCGGGTCGAGGCGCAGCGCGTAGCCGTAGTCGAGCGTCGCCTCGTTGAAGCGGCGCAGTCCGATGAGCGTGGAGCCGCGCGCCACGTAGCCCACCGTCAACGTCGGCTCCTGGCGCAGCGCCTCGTTGAGGTAGTTGAGCGCCTCACCGTAGCGACGCTGCCCGATGAGCTGCACGCCGTACTCGTAGTACTGGCGCGCTCCGGCGCGGGTCTGCTCCGCCACCGGCCCGCTGCCCGGCTGCTCGTTGTTGGCCTGCGGCGTGGCCGCGCCCTGCGCCGCGGTGACCTTCGCCTGCGCCTTGTCGATGTTGTCCTGCGCGCTCTTCTTCACCGCCGGGTCCGTCGAGACCTGCTGCACGCGCTGCCAGCGCTCGATGGCCTGCTGGTAGTAGCCCAGCACCGCGTAGCTGTTCCCCAGCTTGAAGTTCGTCTCCACGTCGTTGGGGTTGCCGTTCGCAGCGTCGAGGTACGCGAAGTTCGCCTCCCGGTACTTCTTTTC
>CALNBU010000277.1 GCA_937875615.1 uncultured Archangium sp. | reverse complement strand
GCATCGCGCAGCGCATCGCGGAGCTCCTCCGGGGTGCGCTCGCGCCGCAGCGCGAGGTCGAGCGTGGTGCGCATGAGCGTCAACGGCGTGCGCAGCTCATGCGCCGCGTCGGCCAACAGCCTGTCCTGCGCTTCCCGCGCGGCCTTCAGCTGCGCGGTGGCCGAGGCCAGTACCTCGCGCAGCGCCGCCACCTCGTCTCCGCTGGCATCGGGCGCCGGGGCCTCATCCAGCGCGCCCTCCTTCATGCGCTGGAGGTGCGAGGAGAGCGCCGCGAGGCGCCGCGTCAGTCGCCGGCCCTGCACCCGCTGCACGCCGAGCAGCACCAACCCGGTCAGGAGCACCACCAGCAGCGCCACCTCGTAGAAGGTGCGTACGCTCTCGTCGAGCTGCTCCAGCGACGCCGAGAGCCGCAGCACGAAGCGCTCGCCGTCGGCGCGCCGCACCCGCGCCACCAGCACCCGCTGGCGCGACGACGCGTTACCGCGCGTGAGCAGCTCCGAGGCGGGCCCCTCGATGGGCGGCATGGGCGACGACTCCCGCGAGTGGAGCAAGGGAGGGAAGCGGGCGATGAGCTGTCCCCGGGCGTCGAAGAGCTCGCCGGTGGGCGTGAAGGGACGCACCGCCTCCAGCAGCGGCGACTCCTCCATGTGCAGGTGCGGCCCGTCCTGACGGTCGAAGAGGCTGACCGACTCGGCGGCCCCCTGCGCCAGCAGCGCCCGGTCGAGCGAAGACTCCAGCGCCGCGCGGAAGGCCTGCCCGGCCAGCACCAGCGCCAGCAACATCACCGCCACCGGGAGCAGCGCCCCCAGCAACCACAGCCGCGTCACCAATTTCACGCGCGCACCAGCAGGCGATAGCCGACGCCGCGCACCGCCTCTATCTCCACGGCCGTGGCCCCCACCCGCTCCAGCTTGGCGCGCAGGTAGCCGACGTACACGTCGACCACGTTGCCGGTGCCCTCGAAGTCGCCGCCCCACACCTTGAGCAACAACCGGGAGCGGGTGGCGGTGTCGCCGCCCAGCGCGCGCAGCTCCATCAGCAGCGCGAACTCCCGACCGGTCAGCGTCACCTCGCGCTCGCCGCGCCGCAGCGCCCGGCGGCGCACGTCGAGCTGGACGTCACCCAACGCCTGCCCGGAGACCTCGCCGGGCGCGCTCCGCCGGTCCAGCGCCTCCACCCGCGCCAGCAGCTCCTCGAAGGCGAAGGGCTTCACCAGATAGTCGTCGGCCCCGGCGCGCAGCCCGGTCACCTTCTCTCCGGTGGTGCCGCGCGCGGTGAGCAACAGCACCGGCACCTGCAGCCCCCGCGCCCGCCAGGTGCGCAGCAGCGAGACACCGTCGCCGTCGGGCAGGCCCCAGTCGAGCACCACCACGTCGTAGGGCACCTCGAGCGCCTGGCTGAGCGCGGCCTCGGCGGTGCCACACACGTCGACCTGGTGCCCCTCTTCGGCGAGGCCGCGCTGGAGCATGCGCGCCATCTTCGGCTCGTCTTCGACCACCAGCAGTCGCATCGGGGCCATGATGGCTCAGCGCCGTTTCGCGAAGAAGCGATACAGGCTGGGCAGCACCACCAGGGTCAGCACCGTCGACGAGACGAGGCCGCCGACCACCACCGTGGCCAATGGGCGCTGCACCTCGGCGCCCGCGCCCTGCGCCAGCATCATCGGCACGAAGCCCAGGGTGGCCACCAGCGCGGTCATCAACACCGGGCGCACCCGACCGTGCGCGGCCTCCAGCGCCGCCTGAGCGGGCGTGCGGCCCTCGGCCTCCAGCTCCAGTACCCGCGCCAACAACACCACGCCGTTCAACACCGCGATGCCCGCCAGCGCGATGAAGCCCACCGCCGCCGGCAGCGACACCGGGA